>CAIYTJ010000089.1 GCA_903929065.1 uncultured Bacteroidales bacterium
CCTGATAAATCTCGAGATGGTTGAAGCTGGGGAATCTCAGCTATTGAGGGACATTACAGTTGGGATGATTATTGCGCACTTGCGTTTTACTGAAAATACAGTACATGAAGCTCCAGGAATACTTATTACAATAGGGATATTTGCAACATTCTATGGAATTGCAAGTGGTCTGTATCGTTTTGATATGCATGACGTTGAAACTAGTCTTCCTCAGTTGATACTTGGCATTAAGCTAGCATTTTGGGCATCAGTCATCGGTGTAGGAGCGGCACTAACCTTAAAGGTTCGCTACATTTTTCTTGGCTCTACTGGGGGGGCAAGTGAACAAACTGAAGGGGCGACAATCGATGATCTTGTTGTACATATGAAAAACTCTGCGGTCTCGCTTGATAGAATACAACAAGCAATGGTTGGCGGTGAAGATTCAACACTTTTAACTCAGTTAAAATTGATCAGAAGTGATCAGAACGACAAGCTTGAGGCTCTTAGACGTGCATTTAGCGATTTCGCTGAGAAACAAGCTGAAAATAATTCAAAAGCACTAATTGAGGCACTTAAGGAAGTTATAAAAGATTTTAACGAAAAAATTCATGAACAATTCGGTGAAAATTTTAAGCATTTAAATCAGGCAATTGGAAAGATTAATCAGTGGCAAGAGCAGTATAAAGATCAGGTGTCAGAGATGATTGCTCATCAAAAACAAACAGCCTCTGATATGACTGAAGCTGGGAATTCATTTGCTAAAATTCTTGAGAATTCAAAATCATTTTCAAAAGTATCTGAATCATTGCAGGATACAATAGGAACGATGTCCGCTCTTGAGCAGTCTTTACACTCCAATTTGAAATCATTAGCAATTCTTATTCAGAGTGCAAGTACAGGGATACCTACTCTAGAAAATAAAGTAATGGAAATTATTACTCAAGTAGGCAATGGAGCTAAAGCCTCATCTGAGATGATATCCAGCCAAGTTAAGCAGAGCGCGTTTGAATTGACTAACGCTATAACAAAGCAAATGGAGGTTATTGGTCGTAATATTGAAGATATGAATGTTGTTATCAAGCAACATACAGCATCGATGTCAATACAAGTCACTCAAAGTGCGAAGCAAATGGGTGATGCTGTTCAGCAGCAAAATACCGCAACACACAAAAGCATACTTGATTCAAGCATTCAAATGCAACAATCTGTTTCGAATATATCATCTGAGTTATCGAAAGTAATTCAAAAACATAATGAACTGATAGGGAAAAACCTTTCTGAGTTAAGTAAAAATACTGAACAGCAAGTACTTGCTTTAGATGCTGAATTAGCATCAGCTTTGAAAAAATCTCTTGATACACTTGGTCAACAATTGGGAGCTCTTTCAACAAAGTTTGTAAGTGACTACGGTCCACTTACAGAGCGACTACAAAAGGTAGTTGAATTATCAAAAAACATTAAAATTTAATGCTCATGAATACCAATTTGCCAGTAAAGCGTAAGATTCGACAAGAAGATTTTTGGATCGGGTTAAGTGATTTGATGACATCGCTGATGATGATTTTTCTATTAATATCAGTTATCTACATGATAAAAGTTCAGGCGATGGTGAAAATCCCAACAATCTACAAGGAAACGTTACAAGGACTTGGTTTGGCTCTTCAAAAGGAATTTAAAAATGATCTTCCTAAATGGAAAGCAACAATTGATAACGACTTAACGGTAAGGTTTCAAGAGCCTAAAATGATGTTTGATACTAATTCAGCAGAATTAAAACCGCATTTTAAAGCAATATTAGATGATTTCTTTCCAAGATATATGTTAATTATGTCAGATCCGAAGTACATAAATAATATTGAAGAAATTAGGATTGAAGGTCACACTTCAACGGTCTGGAAAGTTGGAACTACTCAACAAAATGCCTATTTCAAAAATATGGAACTTTCACAGGCAAGGACTAGATCTACGCTAGAGTACATAATGACTACACCAATTGTAAGCAGTACTCCAGCAAGTTTTAATTGGCTTAAGCAGCATGTTAGAGCTATTGGATTTTCATCTGCAATGCCACTCGATCATGCTGGTAAACTTGTTATTTCAGCAGAACAGTTGGAAGATCCTGTACGATCACAACGTGTTGAGTTTCGTGTTAGGACAACAGTAGAAAAGCAAATCTCAGATATCGTTGAGAATCAAAAGTAGATCATAATGTTTCAATTTAAAATCTCCAAGTTACCTGATTTTTTTGAGGTGGAATTGTTAAATCGGCTTGTACGAGCTATGGGGGCATCTAAAATTGAACCTATTATAGAAATGAATATATCAGTTCTAACAATAGATGAAATTCTAAGTACTTCTGGTCAAGAAGTTGATCTCAGTGAGGTTCAGTTTAAGGACGATGGAACATTTCTATATCATGGAAGGCGCGTCATACTACACATTCGTGATATAAAAGCATACAACGATCAATTGATGCTTCCTCGATTTCATCTTTCAAACTGCAAAACCCTTCAAGCTATGTGGGCGAAGAAGAGAAGTGAGCGCTATGTTGTATCTACACGCCACGATGGTCAGTTTCGAATTAATATTTCAAAAGATGAGGGACATACTTGGTTAAATCAAGAATCGTATCTTGATGTATGTAAAAATTGCTTAAGTGAATTAAATTGGAATAATTATTCTCACTCTAAAGAAAAGTCTAGAATATTTAGTGAATTCAAATTAGAAAGTTTTTTTGAGAAATATCCTAATGCACCAGTGACATTAACCCCATTACATACTGATATTTCTGCACCATTGAATGATTACACTCGTGATTTTAATGAGATTTCATTGAAATATAGGGAATCAAAAAATTGGTGTTGTGAGCTTTGCTCTGCGGACTTGAGTCATAAGGAATTAAAGCGCTATCTTCATGTTCATCATGTAAATAGTATTAAAAGTGATAATTCATTACATAATTTACAAGCTTTATGTATATCTTGTCATGCTGCGCAGGATAGTCATTCTCATCTTGGCTTTTCACCTGATTTTCATGAGTATCATCGTATAACTCAATCTTTATCAAAGAAATTAAGCGATATTAATCTTTCAACGAGTTCAGCTAACGTAGGTGATGTCCGTGACTTTTCTTCAGTTGAGGATTTTGTTAGAAAATTCTCAATTAGAACAGAAAACTATTGTGATAATGGCGGAAATTTTTGGGTATATGTTAAACAAGGTCAGCATCCTGAAGTTGATTCTAAGCTTGATTCATTAGGTTTTAAGTATAAAGCAGAGCGAGGTTGGTGGAGTAAATAGCAGTATTTGTTGTTTTGTTACTTTTCCAAAAGTCATAAGTACTATTGTGGACCCCTCAGTCAAGACAATAATGTGTCGA
>CAIYTJ010000090.1 GCA_903929065.1 uncultured Bacteroidales bacterium
CGCTATACCTGTGATCGTTCTGTCTGGTGATGAAAATACAGAAACACGAATAAAATGCCTTGATTCCGGAGCTGATGACTATGTGGTTAAACCTTTTAATCCACGTGAACTGGAAGCCAGGATTAAAGCGATACTGAGAAGAACCGGCAAATTTTCCTTAACTAAAATGCTTGATGAATAGCAATTTACAAGAAGCGGGAAATACTGGTGTTATTGCGCTGGTAAATGTGGATGAACAGGTTTATGGCATTTTGAACCAGTGTGATTTTGGCGGCGCTCAGCTCATGCTGTTTAAAAACGGGTATGAATTAGGTGACCAATGGGGGAACACCAATTTGCCGGTTATTGCTATTATTTCTCAAAGCGAGGTCATTGGTCCTGAAGGTATTTATCTACCAAAAACATTGCAGAAAAATAAGTTTCCGGATGTTCCTTATTTTCTGATCTCCAATAAAATAAACGAAAACCTCAACGAGCTTTGTATTCACGCGGGTGTTGCTGATATTTTTAATTACCCGGGCAAAAAAGAACAGATCGAAACGCGGGTAAATTTCCTTATCAAATACTGGAAATCAATGCAGGATAAGGTTCGGCCCGAAAAAATTACCGTTTACAAAGTACCCTTACCGAAAAGAATTTTTGACATCCTCTTTTCAGGTTTGGCAATTATCATGCTTTCTCCCTTGCTGTTACTGATCATCCTTTTTATGAAGATCGAATCAAGGGGCCCGGTATTTTACTATTCTCTGAGAGTAGGTACAGGATACCGGATATTCAAGTTCTTCAAGCTGCGTACCATGTATGTGAATGCCGATAAAAGATTGAAAGATCTTGCGCACCTCAATCAATACGGCAGCAAAGAAAACACCCCTGTTTGGGCTGATGCAAATATTCTCTGCGATGAGTGTGTTAAGAACGGCACCAAATGCCAGCATTTGTTGTATGCCGATAAGAACTCATGGTGTGAAAAAAATTACCTGAATTACCGCAAATCATTGAGCGGCGCCGCATTCTTCAAACTAAAAAATGACCCGAGAATTACAAGGATAGGCCGCATCCTCCGTAACACAAGTATTGATGAACTGCCCCAGCTTTGGAATGTACTGAAAGGTGATATGAGTATTGTAGGCAACCGGCCCTTGCCGCTTTATGAAGCAGAAAAGCTGACCACTGATAAATACGCGCTCAGGTTCAGAGCCCCTGCAGGCATTACAGGCCTGTGGCAGGTAGAAAAGCGGGGGAAGGGCAATATGTCGGAAGAAGAACGTCTTATGCTGGATAATATTTATGCTGAAAATAATAGTTTTGCAAAGGATATTAAATTAATCCTAAAAACTATTCCGGCGCTTTTTCAGAAAGAAAGTGTATGATGCGGACTTTGTAAATTCAAGGTAATATTTCATGAGGCCAATAGCTATACCTTACCCAAAATTTTTTTTCCTTTTTCTCAATGAAAAAGACCATTAATAATGGGGAGATATGTTACAAAAAGGATGTGTAATAGTGTCCCGTTAAGCATAAAATGTCAATTAACACCAGTAGCCCCGGCCATTAGGTCGGGGTAGAAGTAAAATTAAGTTGGCTTTAGCCGAAACATGTCTCGTGAGTAGCCGACAAAATTGGCTTGACGCAGCAATAAGAGAAAAAATTCAATCAAATATTAAATAACATAATGTAATTCCGTCGATTTTACCCTATTTTGACCCTCTGAAAAATTTGGGTAAGGGATAGCTGCCGGCAGGCAGGTTGTAGTAATTATTTTGTCATCGTTCC
>CAIYTJ010000091.1 GCA_903929065.1 uncultured Bacteroidales bacterium
TAAAACAACCTTGCATTTTCAATTACCAATGGCGAAGGAATGTTGTTATGATACAGTTGTCCGGTTCCTAATCCTTGCGGAAGAGACGAATTTAACGTAAAAGTCCATTGCGCAATAGCATTTAATCCGATATTAGCTTCCAGAGCCGAGGTTATCCACCAGCCAATATCCTGTTTTTCTGCGAGTTTTATCCATTCTTCCGATTCACGGAAACCACCAATCAAACTTGGTTTCAAAATAATGTAAGCAGGTTTAATTTGTCCCAAAATAGTTCCCTTTTCCAACGGATTTACGCTAATCAATTCTTCATCCAG
The DNA here is from genome assembly GCA_903929065.1 of uncultured Bacteroidales bacterium. Lineage (GTDB taxonomy): Bacteria > Bacteroidota > Bacteroidia > Bacteroidales > Paludibacteraceae > Paludibacter. The sequence continues at coordinate 315 of CAIYTJ010000091.1, forward strand.
TACGATAGGAATGGGTGATTGCCGGCAAAGTTCAGCCATTGCATCGAACTGCCCGGGTTTTATCGGTTGTTCGATAGAGTGAATCTGAAAAGCCGATAGTTTGTTTAGTTTTTCCAATGCATCTGTAGGTGTAAAACCGCCATTTGCATCCAACCGAATTTCTATCTCGTCGGGTGAAAATTCGTTGCGGATACCGGAAATAATTTCCAGTTCAGTTTCAAAATCAATAGCGCCTACTTTTAATTTAATGCATCGGTAACCGCCAGCAATTTTCTCGCGGATTTGCTTTTGCATAAACTCTTTATCGCCCATCCACACCAATCCGTTGATGGAAATTCCGGTTTTTCCTTCGGTAAATGCAGATGGGAAAAGAATTTTTGAACCGTTTGCTTCCAAATCCAGCAACGCCGTTTCCAACCCGAAAGCTATGGACGGAAAGTCGTCCAACACAATGGTGCTTGGGTCATAACCCTCGTTGAGTAAACGGCAAAGTTCATCCAGTTTTTCGGAGTATGTTTCAGTCGGGTCAATGCTTAAACCGGGAATGGTGGAACACTCGCCAATACCGGTAAAACCATCCTTTTCCAGAATGAGGAAAGATGATGGTTTATGCAACAAAACTCCCCGGGAAGTTCCGGCAGGGAATTTAAAGTGCAAATTGAGAGTAGTATGTTTGGCAAGAAAACTGTTCATAAATTATTACTTGTAAATATATATGCTCCCCGCTGCTAATATCCTGTGAAACTTTGAAAAATTCTAGTATTACTTGAGCTTTTGAACAATTTATCATTTATCCAAATACTATCTTTTTTGACATCAATATTTGCCAAAAGTGACAAATTCATTTCTATTTCTTTTTCAATATTTATTATGTCTCTTTTAAAGAACTTCAATTTAGTATAGTACCTGTTTTCATTGACTTTGATTAATTTACCTTTTGACTCAATATGGTCAACAAAATATTTATCGTTTCTGATAAATGAAAATGCATTTGTTTTTGTCCAATCATTAAAAGTTTTATAAATCATTATTGGGAATATTATACCCTCAACAATACTATCACTAATATCGTAATATTGTAATTCACCCTTTACACTATCCAATGAATATTTATTTAAGCTATCGAGATTTTCAAGTCTATAATAAGAACCGGCAATACCGAATGTTTTATTTTGTCCATTAAGTGAACAACAAACTATAATCAGACATAAGAATAGAAGGTTTCGCATATTATTGGTTCGTATAATGTGAAATCTAAGAGTATGTAACTACTTTTACTATAAAATCAATCCGATTCCGAAAGTCAATGCAAACACCAGACTTGCCATGGATAAACGCGGCAGTTCGGGATAAAGTTCCAGGGCACTTTTATAGATAAAGACTTTTTTGAGGTTCAGAAACAACAACGGGAAAGTTAGTACAAATAACCATTGCCATGCGGAATGATAATTCAAAAGCGTATAAATAACAGTCAATACAGCCGCTCCCACCACTAAAAACAAATGATAATAAGCCGCATTTTTTACTCCCATGGCCACCACAATGGTTCTTTTTCCTGCTTTTTTATCTTGCTCGTAGTCACGCATGTTGTTCATGTTCAAAACGCCAACACTCAGAAAACCAATTGCTGAAGCAGGAAATAATGAATCAATTCTGAAAGCTTGTGTGTGTAGAAAATATGTTCCGATAACACCCACTAATCCAAAGAAAATAAACACAAAAATATCACCCAATCCACGATAACCATACGGATTTTTCCCAACCGTATATTTTATAGCTGCTACAATAGCTGCAAGTCCCAAGACACCAAAGATTAATAAATTAGTTATGTCCATTCCTGTTGTTCCGATCAGAATTAAAGAAACTCCCGAAAAGGCACAGAGTATTCCAATCACGATGATTCCACGCAACATGGTTTTTGGTGTTATTTCACCCGACTGAACCATGCGTTTTGGACCGATTCGTTCGGCAGTATCTTTTCCATTTACAAAGTCACCGTAATCGTTGGCCATGTTCGACATGATTTGCAACAAAACGGTGGTCAATGCTGCCAAAACAAATACCGACCAACGAAATTTATCGTCGGCAGCCGCCAGACATGAACCGATAATGGTGTTTGACAATGCCAGTGGCAAGGTACGTAAACGAAATGCCTCAATCCAGGGTCTTAAATTCATTTTTTTAAATTGTAAATTGTAAATAACAAAATCGTAAATTGATTTACGGCATTTTTGGAAATTTAGAGAAATCAGGTTTACGTTTTTCAAGGAAAGCATCTTTCCCTTCGTGTGCTTCTTCGGTCATGTAGTACAACATGGTGGCATTTCCGGCTAATTCCTGAATTCCTGCCTGTCCATCGAGTTCCGCGTTCAGTCCGGCTTTAATCATGCGCAATGCCAACGGACTGTGTTCCATCATTTTCTGACACCACGCCACCGTTTCGTCTTCCAGCTTGTCAAAAGGAACCACCGCATTTACCAAACCCATTTCCAATGCTTCTGCTGCAGAGTATTGTTTGCAAAGAAACCATATTTCACGGGCTTTTTTCTGTCCAACAATGCGGGCAAGATACGAAGAACCAAAACCTGCATCGAAACTCCCCACTTTTGGTCCCGTTTGTCCGAAGATAGCATTCTCCGAAGCAATAGACAAATCACAAACCACATGCAACACATGTCCGCCACCAATGGCAAAACCATTTACCATGGCCACAACCGGTTTAGGAAGATTGCGAATCAGTTTCTGCAAGTCAAGAACATTCAAGCGAGGAACACCATCTTTACCAATATATCCGCCAATTTGCTTCACATTGATGTCACCTCCACTGCAAAATGCCTTATCGCCTTCACCGGTCAGAATGACGGTTGCAATTTCCTGACTGTCGCGGCAAAAAACCATGCATTCAATGATTTCCTTGATCGTATCCGGCGTAAAAGCGTTGCGATACCGCGGACGGTTAATGGTTATTTTCGCAATTCCTTCGAAATAGTCGAATTTTATTTCTTCAAATTCTTTAATGGTTGTCCAGTTTCTCATATATTTCTTATGTTTTGATTAGACTCCCGCAGATTTCGGAGATTTACGCTGAAAATTTCTGCGAATATCCGCGAAATCTGCGGGAAAAAATTATCCTTTTATGTTTTTAAAATACCCTTTATAATTTTCCGTATTCAAATCACTATCTGTAAATATCTCCAGCACAGTTGCTTTTTCAGAAACAAGTAAATTTTCTATTTTGTTTTCCAATTCTTCTGTTGTATCGCAAGCCAGATAATCCAACCCATACGCTTCCACCAACGATTTTATGTTGACTTTGTGCGGTGTGGTAAAGAAATCGAGGCTTTTTTCCATCAATTGTTTGTCGCCAATAAAACGGAAGATATTGCCGCCGTTGTTATTCAGTACCATGATTTTCAGATTATCGCCGGTATAATTGTTCCATAAACCATTAGAATCGTAAATAAACGATAAATCGCCGGTCAGGAAAACGGTTGGTTGCTTGGATGCATACGCAAATCCGGCAGCGGTAGATAAACTGCCATCAATACCGGAAGTTCCACGATTACAGAAATACGTCAAATCATCACGGGTTGGAAAAAGTTGTGTCCAGCGCACTGAAGTGCTGTTCGCCAAATGAAGCGTCGTATTTTTCGGAGCAAGTTTCAGTAAATTATCCACGACACTCATATCGGAAAGCGGTGCATTGGCAACAAAAGCATCATGACGTTTGGTAATCAGTTGATTTTGCGCCTGAAATACTTCGGAATAACCACTTTCGGTTTTTCCGAAAGGCATTTTATTTAATATTTCCTCGGCCGATCCTGGAATTAGCGTTGTCAAACTCCGGTAAGTATCAATATACGGCAAAGAAGTTTCCATTTGCCATTGTTCGGTTGGCTTATGGTCACGCAAAAATAATTTCAATTGTTTACAAATGGAAGAATGCCCGATGGTAATCAGCAAATCCGGTTTGTAATTGGCTTTTTCTTCTGCCGAGAGCGATGAAAAGAAAGATTCCGGACGGGTAATAATCCGTTCACCACTGATATTAGTCAGATTTTCAGCAATAACCACCACGTCCGGTTCATTAGCTAACCGGTTTGCCAATGTATTGAGTGCTTCGTTTTTAGAATACACGCCAAAAACAACCATTTTCTTATCAAAAGTAGTCCACGATTGTTGAAGGTTTTCCAGACTTTGTTTTGTTGGAAAAATGTCGGCGGAAATTGTTTTAATAATCTTCGGATTACTATGTGTCTCGGGCAAAGCGCTGTAAATCGGTTCACGCATCGGCACATTTATCTGCATCGGACCTTGCGGATACGAAACAGCCGTGTCAATGGCTTGCGAAACCTGACGGTCGGAAAACTGTAAATCAACATCCAGCGTTGAATCAACCGGTAAATCGAAACTTGCTTTTATATAATTGGCATAAATATTGGCCTGACGAAGCGTTTGTCCATCAGCCTGATCGATCATTTCGGCAGGACGATCGGCAGTAAAAACCAACAATGGCAAATTCTGATAATACGCCTCGGCAATAGCCGGTGCAAAGTTCAAAACCGCCGTTCCCGACGTACAAACCAATGCCACCGGTTCACCGGTTTGAAGTGCAATTCCCAGTGCAAAGTAAGCTGCCGAACGTTCATCGGTCATACTCAGACATTCCAGTTCGGTTTGTGCAGTAAAAGCAAAGATTAACGGTGCATTCCGTGAACCGGGTGCAATAATTACTTTCTTTACACCGTGTCTTGCACAGATTTCGGGTATGTTTTTAATTCCTTGTCTAAAGTGATTCATTTTGATTTGTGATTTTTTAATACAAATGCAATTGCAAAAAGCAAATTGAAACCAATCAAATATATCCAAATATTTTTCATGTATTCAGTTTGACAAGGTGGACAATCGCTACTAAAGCATGGCTCACACCTAATTGTTATTTTATCAAAGAAAAAAATGGAAATTAATACTGCATTAATGACAAAACCAATTATCTCTAAAGTTCTATTTATCAGAAATTCTTTCATTTTCATATATTAATCACATTCATCATAGTCATCATCTTATTATCGGTTTCCGTCCATTCATTTTCTGCAACCGAAGATGTTGTAATTCCGGCACCGCTGTATAAAACAAACTGTTTGTCAAATACTTGCAGGCAACGCAGGTTTACAAAGATATTGGTTTTGTTTTCAATATTCACCGGTCCTAAAAAGCCGGTATAATAACTCCGGTCGTGCTTTTCGTTTGTCAAAATAAATTCACGTGCTTCTGCTTTTGGCAATCCGCCCACTGAAGGAGTCGGGTGCAGGGCTTTCAGCAAGTCACTAAACCTGTTTTTTAATTCTGATTGTGGAAATTCAAAAGCCGTTTTTAAATGAATCAGATTAGCAGCCTGATAATTCTCCGGTCCTGATTTGCTGATATGTTGAATATCCAGCGAATGAAGCAGATTTTCAACAAAACCTGTTACAATTCCCTGTTCTTCAATTTCTTTCGAACTCCATTGATACGATTCTATTTTATAATTTGTGGAAATTTGTGTTCCGGCCAGCGAAACGGTTTTCACTTTTTCCTCTTCAATAACCAGCAATGGTTCTGGCGTAGCTCCCATCCAGCAACCGACGCCCGGAAGTTGCATCAGATAAACAAAAGCATGCGGATATTTCTCGCAAAGTTTGAGGAAAAACGTTTCCGGTTTAAAATCTTCGGGCAAATTCTCCAACCGCACTTTGGATAAAACCACTTTATGAAATTTCCCTTCGGACATAGCCAGTTTGGCAGCGTTGACATTGTTGATGTATTCTTCCTTAACTGTCGTTTGTATATTTTCAGTTGAAAATTTTTCAAACGAAAGGAATCGGTTGTTTTCCGATAACTTTTTAATGTAAATGTCTTCAATTTCATTCGAAAAGAAAACGCAATCCGGTTTCAGGAAATAAGTTCCGTGTTCGGCGGTTTCATCGAACGGTGACACGATAAATCCAGTTTTCTGATCCAAACCTTGTAATGAATCTGATTTTTCGGGAAGAGAATGGTGCTGAATCAATGTAATTATTTCCGTATCAAGCGGTAAACGATACGACACAAACGGAATGTTTTGTTTCAAACATACACGTTGAAGCTCGCAAAGTTGTTGATATGAATTATTTTCAAATGTCATTTCAAATTACTGCTTAATAGGTAAAATGCGGTTTGTAAGTCGGCAAACTGAAACCAAAGTTCCAATTTCGTCCTGAATGCGGATTTCCCAAACGTGCGAACTTTTTCCCTGATGAACAATGGTTGCAATGGCTAAAACACTGTTTTCTCTGGTTGTTCCGACATGGCTGCCGCTGATTTCAACTCCAAGTACCTGAAATTTGGTATTATCAACCAATAAATAGGAACCAACGCTTCCAACCGATTCGGCCAATGCCATGGAAGCCCCGCCGTGTAAACGTTTTGCAGGTTGAATGGTTCGCTGGTCAACCGGCATTCGGGCAATAACTTTTCCGGCAGAAAGTTCAATAAACTCAATTCCCAAATGCTCCATCATCGTGTTTTTACACAGATTATTAATCATTTCGGGCGTGTACGTTTTGTTCATAATTGAATTTCTTAAATTGGTTTTTTCAAGAGACTTGCAAAGATAACAAATAATATTTCCTTATTTTCATTTTTGAGTTTCGAGATTAATTTCTTTAAAAATATTTCATGAAATAACAAAATAAAAATTTGTGGAACAATATTTGATAAATCAAAATTCTCTACTTTAGATTATCCTTAACGTATAATCAAAATGTATCGGACAAACTGTAAATTGACTAGAATAACTGTGTAAATAAGCCAACGATTTGTATTTTTGAATTTCTTTTATGGAAATATGAAAAGAAAATTCTAAATTTGCACTCCATTGGTGCGGTTAAAAATTGTTTTCCGTAACCTTTTTAAAAAGCTAAACAATAGAACATGAGCATTACTAATGGCGATGCAAAGAAAACTATCGGGATTTTCAATGATAGTTTTCCTCCAATTATGGACGGAGTTTCACTTGCAACAAAAAATTACGCATATTGGCTAAACCAGAAAAATGAATCTGTTTGTGTTGTGACTCCAAAGTCTCCCAACTATTCTGACAATGAGCCGTTTCCGATTTTCCGTTATACTTCATTGCCGATTTTAATGCGTAAACCTTACAGGTTGGGTGTGCCGGACATTGACCTGGAATATAAGCGAAAAATCAATAAAATTGCCTTTAGCCTGGTTCATGCACATTGTCCATTCAGTTCCGGAAAGGAAGCATTGCGAATTGCCCGTAAGCAGCAAATTCCTTTGGTGGCCACTTTCCATTCAAAATACCGCGATGATTTTGAACAATCAACTAAGAATAAGACAATTGCGGGTATGATGACGAGGGAAATTATTCATTTTTTTGAAAGAGCCGATGAAGTCTGGATTCCTCAGGCATCTGTTGAAGAAACGATACGCGAATACGGATTCAAAGGGAAAGTGGAAATTGTGGATAACGGCAATGACTTTGCAAGCAATGAACCGATTTCACCTTTAAAAGCCGCAGCTCGTAAATCGTTACAAATAGCTGATAACCAATTGATGTTTTTGTTTGTCGGGCAACATATCTGGGAAAAAAATACGCGTTTGATAGTTGAATCGTTAGCAGAAATCAAGGATCTTCCGTTTAAAATGTTTTTTATCGGAGTGGGTTATGCTGCTTCTGATTTAAAACAGTTGGTTAATGACTTAGGATTGAATGATAAAGTTGAATTTGTGGGAATGATTACAGAACGCGAAAAATTAAAACAATATTATACGGCAGCCGATTTGTTCCTTTTTCCGTCAATTTACGACAATGCTCCGCTTGTTATTCGTGAAGCCGGAGCTTTGCATACGCCGTCAGTACTGGTTTCCGGCTCGTCATCTGCCGAAAATATAACCGATAATTTTAATGGATTTTTGACCGAAGACAGCGTTGAATCTTTTTCGGCAAAATTAAGAGAATTGATTAATTCACCGGAAAAAATACAAGAGGTTGGAATGAATGCCTCACAAACCATAGCACGTTCGTGGGAAAGTGTAACCGACGAAGTGCTTGACAGATATAAATTTTTAATGCAGAGAAAATGGAAGAAATAATTGAACAAACTTCCAAAAAAGCTTCAAAGCCTTTTAAAGCCTATCAGGTGCTGATACCGGTTTTACTTGGATTGTTTGTTATCGGCTGGCTTTTTCTTGATGAGTTTGATCCGGCAGTCTTTTTTACATTTGATTTTACCTTTGCAAGTGTCCTTTTTATAATTTTGGCTTTTCTGCTCATGTTTACCCGCGATTTTGGTATGATGTGGCGGTTTAGATTGCTGACAAACAATGACTTGAGTTGGAAACAGGCATTTCATATCAACGTATTGAGCGAATTTACATCAGCTGTAACTCCAGCAGTTGTAGGAGGATCGAGTCTGGTTGTTATTTTTCTTATTAAAGAGGGAATAAACGCGGGCCGAAGTACTACCATTATGTTTGTAAATTTACTTTTGGACGAATTATTCTTTTTGGTTGTTTGTCCGCTGGTATTCCTTTTTATTCCGTTAAAAGAACTATTTAATTCTTCCTCGGTAATAGTTTCTACTTTTGGAGTTGTATTTACAAGTCTGTATATCACGCGGTTGGTTTGGACAAGCATCATGTTTATTGGTATTTTCAAGCGTCCAAATTGGATTCGAAATATGCTTTTGACACTTTTCAAATTGAGGATTTTACGCCGCTGGTATTCAAATGTCGATTTGTTGACCAATAATCTTGTTCAGGCTTCGAAAGAAATTGGCAGTCACTCTTATTGGTTTTGGATTAAAGCTTTTTGTACAACCTTACTTACATGGTCTGCAAGATTTCTGGTAGTAAATGCTGTATTTATGGCTTTCAATCCACAAAATATTAATCACTTAATTGTATTCGCGCGCCAACTGATTCTTTGGGTTTTTATGGTTGTTAGTCCGACACCCGGAGGAAGCGGTGTAACAGAATATGCGTTTAAAGAATACTATAGTGATGTCTTTGGATCAGCAAGTGCAATTATTTTTGTAACGTTGGTTTGGCGTATTATAAGCTACTATTTGTATTTGTTACTTGGTTTTTTGGTTATTCCTAATTGGATATCAAAATCATTTTCGAAACAAAAATCAGAACCGGTTCCGGTAGAACAGACTGAAAATTAAAGATTTAATATTATAATTCAATGATAAAGAAAATAGCTATTACTTTCCTTTTTGCTGTGTCAATAAATGTTGGATTTGCCTGTACAAATTTTTTGGTTGGTAAGGCTGCCACACTCGACGGCTCCACACTTATTTCGTATAATGCCGATTCATATTTCCTTTTTGGTGCGTTATGCCACTTTCCAGCTGCGACTTATCCGGCCGGAACAATGCTTGACGTTCACGATTGGGATTCAGGAAAATATTTAGGAAAAATCAAACAGGTTGAAAAAACGTATTCCGTCATTGGAAATATGAATGAACATCAGGTAAGCATTGGTGAAACAACTTTTGGTGGACGTGAAGAATTGGTTGACACAACGGCCATTATGGATTATGGAAGTCTGATTTACATTGCACTCCAGCGTTCAAAAACAGCTCGTGAAGCAATAAAAGTAATGACGGATTTGGTTGCAGAATACGGTTATTACAGTGAAGGTGAATCTTTCTCCATTGCCGATCCGAATGAAATCTGGATTATGGAAATGGTTGGAAAAGGAGCTCATAATAAAGGTGCGGTTTGGGTTGCACAACGTATTCCTGACGATTGTGTCTGCGCACATGCCAATCAGGCACGTATCACCACTTTTCCTTACGACGATAAAAATGTTTGCCTTTATTCGGAAGACGTAATTGCATTTGCCCGAGAAAAAGGTTATTTCAAAGGTAAAAATAAGGATTTCAGTTTTTCTGATACGTATGCTCCGCTTGATTATGTCGCATTACGAGCCTGTGAAGCACGGGTTTGGTCATTTTTTAGAAAAGTGGATCCTTCAATGGATAAATATATTTCGTATGTGAAAGGTGAAACGCTGGAACGCATGCCATTGTGGATAAAACCGACATTCAAACTGACTGCGCAAAAAATTAAAGAATATATGCGCGACCAATATGAAGGAACGGAATTCGACATGACAAAAGGAATAGGAGCCGGACCGTTTGGAAGTAAGCTTCGTTGCAGTCCGTTGACTTTCAAGGTTGACAGCGTGGAATATGTGCATGAACGGCCAACAGCAACGCAACAAACCGGTTTTACTTTCGTGGCTCAAATGCGAAGCTGGATGCCCGATTATATTGGCGGAATTCTTTGGTTTGGTGTTGATGATGCTGCTACTGGACTTTATGTGCCAATGTATTGTGGGATAAATAAAGTGCCGGAATGTTATCGGGGTGATAATGGTAGTTTGCTGGAATATTCACCGACTTCGGCTTTCTGGATTTATAATGGAGTTGCAAATTATGCTTACAGCAAATACTGTTATATGTTTCAGGATATTAAGAAGGTTCAAACAAAGTGGGAAATTGATTTTAATACATTGGTTCCGGCTATTGATAAAGTTGCGGTTGGAATGACAGAAGCAGATGCACGTGTTTTTCTTACGGATTTTAGTGTTGCACAAGCTGAAAATTCAACTACTGCATGGAAGAAACTCGGTGAATATTTGCTGGTTAAATACATGGATGGCAATATTAAAAAGGAAAAAAATGGCAAATTCGTTCAGAATGAATATAAAATACCTACAACCATTATTCGTGCAGGTTATCCGGAAGAATTCCTCCGCAAAATGGTAAAGGAGAATCAGGGTTTGAGAGTAAAAACCGCTACTGAGATGTCAAATAGAAAATAGAAAATATAAAATTGTTTGGATAAAAAGAAAAGAGAATTTGCTTTGCTAGATTCTCTTTTCTTTTTAAATTGATAAACTTTTGTCGCTTTTTGAGCGTTTAATAAATTAATTCGATTTTTTAAAATTCTAATTGGTTTTAAGGTATGAAAATAGTTATATTTGGTGCAAATGGTAAAACCGGTACACTATTAGTGGAACAGGCTTTGGAAAAAGGACATCTTGTAACAGCTTTTATTCGAAGAGCCGGATCATTGCGGATTGATGATCATCCGAATTTAAAAATTGTAGTCGGGAATTTAGATGAAAGTCTGAAACTAAAGGATGCTTTGACTGGCGCAGATGCGTGTTTCTCTGCGTTGGGTGGTGGTTCTTTGACGCATCGTTCACCCGATTTTGTAAAAGGAATTGATTATATAGTCCGTGTTATGGAACAGGAAGTTGTTCCGAGGTTTATCTATTTGTCCAGTTTTGGGGCCGGTGACAGTAAATTTCAAATGCCGGCAATATTACGCTTTTTTTTAGTAAATCTAATGCTGCGTATTCCTTTGGCTGATCATAATGCAAATGAACAGCGAATTACAAACAGCAAATTGCAATGGACATTGGTTCGTCCGGGTGGTTTAAATGATGGATTGTTTACCGGAAAATTCAGGCACGGAAGTGGAAAGGTGGTTATTAAAGGAAATACGAGCATCTCAAGAGCAAATCTTGCCGCATTTATGTTGGAACAACTTAATGATTTGACCTACAGTAAAAAAGCAGTCTGGCTTTTTGAACAATAAATTATTCTTCAAGCCACCTTTTACTCAAATCGCCAAAAGCATCAATCCTTCTGTCGCGGAAAAACGGCCACATACGCCGAACACTTTCAGAACGCGAAAAGTCGATATCAACAATAATGTTTTCTTCGTCTTTAGTTGATGCTTGAGATAAAATTTCACCTTGCGGTCCGGCAACAAAACTATTGCCCCAGAATTGAATTCCGTTTGTAACTTCTGAAGGATCAGCTTCATATCCAACACGATTGCAAGCTACAACATGAAGTCCGTTGGCAACCGCATGTCCACGTTGAATGGTAATCCACGCATTTGTTTGTCGTTCTTTTTCTTCATTTGAGTCTGTACTTTCCCAGCCGATGGCTGTCGGATAAATGAGAATTTCCGCTCCGGCCATTGCCATTAATCGGGCAGCTTCCGGATACCATTGATCCCAACAAACCAAAACGCCCAGCTTTCCAACCGAAGTTTGAATAGGTTCAAAACCCAAATCACCGGGCGTGAAATAGAATTTTTCGTAATACGCAGGATCATCCGGAATATGCATTTTACGGTATTTTCCGGCAATAGTTCCATCTTTTTCGAGCACAACTGCTGTATTGTGATATAATCCTGAAGCTCGTTTTTCGAACAATGAAAGCACAAGTACAACTTCAAGTTCTTTGGCCAGTTTTCCAAATGATTCGGTTGATGGACCGGGAATGTTTTCCGCTTGTTCAAAAACTGCCGGATCTTCTGTTTGACAAAAATATAATCCATTGTGCAATTCCTGCAAAACGATAAGCTGAGCTCCCTGAGCAGCACAATTGCGAATATTTTGTTCCAACTTGGCAACATTTTCAGTCTGATTAGCAACGTTGGATTGTTGGATTAATGCTACTTTCATAAATTAGTCATATTAAAGTCTTTGTTCTCGGCTCTTTATTCTAATATCTGTTTTGGATATTGCATAGTAACGCAATGAAGCGAACCGTGTTGTTTTATTAATGCCAGACAATCAATTCCAATAATTTCTCTGTCAGGAAAAGCCCTTTGCAATTGTAGTTTGGCAATTTCATCTTTAGGTGAATTATAAGTTGGCATTAAAACCGCTCCGTTTATGATTAAAAAGTTGGCATAAGTTGCCGGCAACCGTTCATCATCTTCATAAACGGCATCTGCCATTGGAAGCGGAATAAGCCTGTAATACCTGCCTTCGGTCGTTTTAAACTGACGAAGTTCCTTTTTCATTTTCTTCAATTCAGCATAATGTTCATCTTCAACGTCATCGCAATTTACATAAGCAATAGTACTTCTATCGCAAAGTCTGACCAAGGTGTCAATATGACTATCGGTATCATCACCGGCTAAATAACCATGATTTAACCACAAAACCTGTTTCAGTCCAAAATACTCTTTCAGTTTCGCTTCAATGTCATCTTCTGAAAGATTGTTTCGATTATAAGAAAGCAAACATTCGGCAGTTGTCAAAATCGTTCCTTCACCATCCGATTCAATGCTGCCACCTTCCAGAATGAAATCATAACAGTTTTTGTGACCATAATCACCAAAAACTCCTGCCATGTAGAGTTTTCGGGTAATCAGGTTATCGTAATTGGCCGCAAACTTCATTCCCCAACCATTAAATGTGAAATCGTAAACCACCGGTATCCCATCTTCAAAAACGGTTATCCCACCGTGATCGCGCGCCCACGTATCATTGGTTGGCATTTCGGCAAAAGTAATTTTATCAAAATCAATGTCGCCAAGAAGTTTCTCAACTTCGTCTGTGTCAGTACAAACAATCAGCAGGTTTTCGCGTTTTAAAATTTCACGGGCGATATTTACGAAGCATTCGTTTACTTCATCAAGCATATAGGCCCAATCGGTTCCGGTATGTGGCCATGTAAGTTGAACAAATTGTTGTTCAGCCCATTCAGCAGGTAGTATTTTAGTTTGAACTGTTTTCATTTCGATTGCAAAAATACAAAAAAACCGCTATTTATGAGCCGAATAACAAAAAGTCATGAAAATGACTGATATTTGAGGTGATTTGAGTACTTTTGTGCTCCAAAATTAGAAAATATGAAGGACATTGTGATATTATATTCGGGTGGAATGGACAGTTCGGTGGCAATTTATAAATATGCTGAAAGAATCCGGCTTGCTCTGACCTTTAATTATGGGTCAAAACATAATCTGCGTGAAATTGAATATGCCAATAAAAATTGTGAAGCACTGGGTATTGATCATCATGTGATTGATCTCGATATGAATAAAATGGGATTTGTTTCGGATTTATTACAATCTGGCGGTGAAATTCCTAACGGGCATTACGAAGATCAAAACATGATTAAAACGGTCGTTCCTTTTCGGAATGGAATCATGTTGAGTATAGCTGCCGGAATTGCTGAAAGCATTGGTTGTGATAAACTTATGATTTCAAATCATGCCGGCGACCATGCTATTTATCCGGATTGTCGGGAGGAATTTATCCAAACCATGAGTAAAGCAA
>CAIYTJ010000092.1 GCA_903929065.1 uncultured Bacteroidales bacterium
GGAACTCCAGCCTGAAATGATTTGATATCCCATGAATATGACATCGTTGGTGGTTCTTCGATTGGCATAACAAACTGCCCCTGCCATGGTTGCCCGTCTTTATAAGTTCCCTCAGCGAGTAATTGTTCATTCTTTTGTTCGCCATACCAACAGGCGGTACCATTTTCTACGCCATTCACAAAAGTAATATATTTACGTCCTCGACCATTTGCCGGAACATCTGATTCAAAATATGCGCCCCAAGGAAATTCTTCCTCAAAAACGCCATTCCAGGGTAAATCATTTTTATATTTTCCATAGAACTCTTTGCCAGACGGAGTCCAGGATTTTTGCCATAGTTTGACACCTTCCTTATACATTATAGAATGCATCTTACGAGTACCGCGAAAATTCCATTCTGTACAAAGACCTTCGTCTTTACCATTTTTAACGTTATATTCCAGCCATTTAACATTATTACAAATTCTTGTGACGGTTCCAGTAAATGGAATATTGCTGCCCTTTTCATACTGAAGGTTATCTTCACCTAAATAAACGTCTGGAATGTCTTTGGTGATATTTTTGGCAAAAACTTGAATTGTTAAGGTCAAAAAGAACATTATGCTTAAAAATATCTTCAAATACTTCTTCTTGCGCATGATTATTCTCCCATGTGTTTTCAGAATTTATTATTAAATTCACCGGCAACATCTTTACATCTTTCTTTTTTGCAGTCGTACCAGACGGTTTTATCGAAAGTACAATTTTTATTGAAACTGTCAATAGTAAACTCGCACTCAAGAAATTCGCACTCAACAAATTTGCATCCGGTGAAAGAGCACCCGCGAAATTTGCATTTCTCAAACTTCACTTCTACGAATACGGGCAAATTAAAAAATCCCCAATACCAATCACAGTTATTGAATCTGCACCCTTGGAAAAGAGAGTCAATAATAGCACCTTCTGTATTAATGCTGGAAAAATCGCAGTACATGAATACATGACTGAACCAATCCGCAGGCTTTTGAAGTTGTGTATCAAATTGTTGCAGTTCAAATAGCATGATTATTCTCCACAGTTTATTAGGACTTTACCAGCCCATAAAGCATTGCCGTCTTTCAGGAAAGCTTTGCTGAAGTCTTCCATGAATTTCTTTTCCTGTTCTCTTTGATAATCAAGGTCAGTTTTTTTATTTTCCGTCAATGACTGGTCTACATTTTTTAACGTAACAGTTCTGCTCATACCACTGCCTGATGGACCGCCAAACGAAAAATGTACCCAGAGCTCATTACTTGCGCGGAGTCTTCGCATCGTTGCGGACATGACATCGGCATCCATATTTAAATTAATCGTGTCTGTTTCATGACGCTTGAATTTTACCACTACGCCTTGCAATGCAGAACTGCGGAGCAGAGATGCTTTAACCTTCAGCCCGTTATGCATGCAATTTTCCGCAAGTTTTAGAATTTCCTGCAACACCTGCTCGGTCAGTATTTGTCCTTTGAATTTTTCGATTTGAGCTTTTACTTCAGGAATATCGGTATCAGCTTCAGTAATTAGATTAGCCAGCGGCAGTAGTTTGCTGTTAAGTTGTTTATCCTGGTCAAGAGCCAAACTCAAAGGAATCAATTCATTAAGTTGCGCCTGGCCGCAAAGAGTCTTGATTTCTGGTTCACTTTTTCCGTTAAGTCTGGCTTTTGCTTCCCTGATTTGAGCATCCTGCAACTTCTCTGAGGGAATCAGCTCTGGCAATTTATCCATACTGGTTCCAGCTAAAATTGCTTTCGCACGGCGAATTCTATGCTGGACATATTTATCATCCCATCGGCCGTATGGTCCTTTGTATAATTCCCGCATATTCGCGCCGATGCCATTTTTAAGTGTGTCCTGAGTACCCTCCGCCGTGGACTCAATCATACTGGCTACAATTAATGGCACCATCTGCCTGACTGTGAATTCTTCCGGAAATATGGATGAGTCAGCAAGCAACTTTTCAAGTTGTGTTTTAAATCCTGCAACATCCAAGTTACTTTCCCGCCTGCCTTCACATTGCATTCTCAGCAAATCAAGTAAAAATAGTTTCTGCTTGGGATTATTAGAAGATATTGCGGCATCAAGACATATCTGGCTAATTTTTTCAATAGGTTGCCCTTTGGCAGCTTTGGCAAATTTCAATTTGACAAATACAAAATCATCTTCGTCGGTTTTGGCTGATAATGCTTTAATTACATCTTCCATTGGAATATTAGATTTAGAGTGTTTCAACTGATCAAAAAGTGTATCCAGCTCTAATTTCATTTTCTCTTTTGAAATCCTAATTCTCCGATCCCGCATATGATAATCTTCAGCTAGATGCTGATAACATTTTGTCTGCAATTTTTCGATAAACTGTTTGGCCTTATCTTTACGGATTTCACAATATCGAAATATTAAATCCAGATTATGCATCTTATCAAATTCCGTAAGAGCTTCTTCAATCTCTATATCCTCAAGAATCGTTTTTTCAATCAATGGTGCTGTAGTATCGTCAGCAACATCAATCATATCTTTGAGTGCAGCAAGTCTCTGTGATTTTGCTCCATCGCTTAAATATTTTATCTGCAACTCTTTTGTATTAAGTTTTTTGATAGATTCGTACCAGTCCAGGCACTGCCTTTTGAATTCTTCGTCTTTTTCTGAAACAGCATAATCATATCTGTTTTTCGGAATAATCAATGGAGCCAGCAACTCTCTTGCCAACTGTCCTCTAGTCATTGGCATTATCAGATATTGACATGCTTCCTCCATGCTAGTTTTAGGCTTTGTACCGGTATTGTCTTCCTGTGGATTATGGTATGGATATCGAGAATGATCGCCGCTTTCTCTAAAAGACAGAAAATATTCATTATCAAGCATGGCGAGTAATAATGGTATGGATTTTATGCCTCTTCTTTTAATCTTGTTGACTGCATCAGTTTTATTTGCATCTGCTTCATCTTTTTTATCAGCAGGAAATAGCCAGCATCCGCCAAATCTATCGTAATCGGTATAATGTCTATTGTAAAAATACTCATAATCCAGCCAGCTCCCGCCATATCCGCGACTGATATCGTAATCCGCTTGATTCATTTGCGATAGCTGCGCAATCAGTTCGTGCTCTTCCGGGGATAATGGGAACTGGGTTTTAAATTCCGGAGTTTCTGCATTTTTGATTCTTACCGCGACAGCTGCTTGAATTGTTTTGACATAACGGATACCTTCCCATTTATTTGGTAGCGTCCCAAAATGGAGACCTAAGCAGTAAACCTGCTTGATAAAAAATCACA
>CAIYTJ010000093.1 GCA_903929065.1 uncultured Bacteroidales bacterium
GTTCGGTACCTACTATGGGCGTTTGGGAATATTTTGCAAATCCGGTTGAGGTATGGAACGGAACGACTTTCAGAGCTTCGTATGCAACGCTTAAAGGTGCTTTTGATAAAATTAACGATGGAACTTGGACAGGACCTTCAGGTGATTTGATTATAAAATTCAGAGGAAATACCACCGAAACAGCCAGTGCGGTTTTAAATGCAAGCGGCACCGGTTCTTCCAATTATTCCCATTTGACAATTTATCCCGTTCGAAGCGGTGTGACCGTAACGGGTTCGCTTGCAACTCCGTTGGTTGATTTGAATGGTGCTGATAATGTTGTTTTCGATGGGCATAAAGATGGTACCGGATCGACCCCGGAATTTACATTCTCAAATACAAGCACTTCATCCACGGCCGGAACTTCAACATTCCGATTTATAAATGATGCTGTTGGCAATACCATTCAAAATTCCACGATAAAAGGTTCGACAACCGATGCAACCGGTGGTATTATTTTCTTTAGTACCACTTCCGGAACAACTGGGAATGATGCAAACACGATTCAGAATAATTCAATCACTAATACAGCCGATGCCAACCGGCCATTGAATGCAATTTATTCAACTGGCACTTCTACAAAGGAAAACAGTCAGATCATCATTCAAAATAATAATTTTTATGATTTTCTGAATAAAGGCACTGCTTCAAACGGCATTTATTTAGGTTCAAATACAACGGCTTGGACAATTTCCGGAAATAGTTTTTACGAAACAACTTCATTTATTCCAACAGCAGGTGTTTCATATAATGTGCTGCAAATCAATAACACAGCAGGAGTTAACTTTTCCATAGCCGATAATTACTTTGGTGGTAAAGCTGCTCTTTGTGCCGGAGCCGCATGGACCAAAACAAATGCACAAAACAATGCTTTCACAGCCATCAACCTGAATATTGGAACTGATACTGTAACTACTATTCAACATAATATTGTCAGGAATATATCCTGGGGCAATTCAGGAGCGGCTTCGTGGACAGGAATAAATCTTACTGCCGGAAAGGCAAACATTGGAACCATTACCGGAAATATAATCGGAAATCAGATTGGAACCGGTTCAATAACTGTTACAGGTGGAGCTACAGCAACCAATGTTTATGGAATTTATATTTCCAGTACCGGAGTTGTTGATTGCCAAAACAATACGATTGCTTCAGTTACTGTTGCAAACGGAGCAACGCTGGCATCAAATTTCTACGGTATTTATAAGTCGGCAACTTCGGGCACAACAACTATCAATGAAAATACCATTGGAAGCAGCACAGTTTCTAACAGCATTTATGCCAGCTCAGGCAGTACTTCCAATGCACAAAGTGTATATGGAATTTATAGTTCAGGAAGTGGTACGGTAACTGTCAGCGGAAATACAGTTGCCAATTTAAACAATGGCACTACCAATACAACTGCGGGAACGGCCGGACTTATTAACGGTATTACTTCCACCGATGGAACACTTACTTTATCAAATAATAAAATCAGTAATCTTACCATTGCCAATGCTAATACGGCAACAAATAATACAGCTTCAGTAATCGGGTTGGCACTTACAGGAACATCTTCTGCAAAAACTATTTCGGGCAATACGATTAATAATTTATCAAACACCTACGCCACTTTTGCCGGCAGAGTGATTGGTTTGTATTACGAAGGTAGCACTTCAGGAACAAATGAAATTTCGAAAAACTTTATAAATACGCTGACAACAACCGGAACTTCCGGTGCAAGTTTACTGGGAATTCAGATAGTGTCCGGCGTTTCAACGTATTCTAACAACATTATAAACCTGGGCAGTGCCAATCAGAATACCATTTATGGCATTTACGATACCGGAGCGGCTTCACAAACTTGTAATTTGTATTTTAATACGGTTTATATCAGCGGAGTAGTAGCGGCCGGTGCTTATAATTCGTATGCTTTTTACAGTGCGGCTGCTTCAAATACCCGCAACTACCGGAATAATATTTTTTATAATGCTCGAACCAGAAGTGCAGGTACAAGTTCCCATTTTGCCGTTTATTATAATGTAACGGGAGTTTCAAATCTCACTGCCGATTACAACGATTATTACACGTCAGCCGGTACAGGAGCGGTTCTTGCCTATTATGGTGCAAACAGAACTACCTTAGCTGCGTTTAAAACGGCCATCACACCACAAGATCCAAACAGTTTAAATACCAATCCAACCTTCACGCTTGCCGGTTCAACAGTTGCTTCGGATTATCAGCTTGGAGTTAGTCTAAATGGTATTACCGGAACCGGAATTGGCGTGGATTACGGGTCAAATTCAAGAGGTTCAACGCCTACTGTTGGTGCCTGGGAACGAAATCTGAACAAATGGAAAGGAACAACCAGCAATGATTGGAATACATCCACTAATTGGACTGGAAATACAATACCGGCTGTTGATGCAACTATTATTTTTGATCCGGCACCGATTAATCATTGTGTGATGGATCAGGATCGTTCGGTGACAAATATTATCAATGCTCAATCCACTTACCGAATGGTGACAAACGGTCATAAACTAACCGTGAAAGGGAACCTGAACTTTACCGGCGGAGCACAAATCGATGCTTCTGCCACCAACTCCACTGTTGAATTTGCTGGAACAACACAAACCATTCCGGCTGGATCATTTTATAACGATGCCATTTATAATCTGACAATTAACAATCCGAATAATGTTACCCTAAATGGAACGTTACGTTTGTTGAATAATATTTTAGCACCTTTGGGGCAATTGGATGCAACGACGTATCAACCGGTTGTTTCTTATGCAGGTTCAACGTCACAAACTATTGAAGGAAGCCGGTATCTGAATGATGAAGTTACCAAACTGACTATAGATAATGCAAGTGGAGTTACGCTGAATACAGATTTCACGGTTGATACTTTACTGACTGTCAATTCCGGAAAATACCTTGTGATTCCTACAGAAACCCAATTGAATGTAATCGGAACAATAACCAATAATGCAGGTGTTGGTGGTATTTATATCAGATCCGATTCATTGACTGCCAACGGAACATTGATTTTCCATAATCTCCAAAATTCGCCCGTTTTGGCAACCGTTGAAATGTATACAAAAGCCTATTATGACCCAAGCGGACCGGCAGGATATAAATACAAATGGCAATATTTCGGAACTCCGCTGGCAAAAACACCGTTTTATGGATATGGGCTTTTTGATGGATCCTATGTTCGTAAATGGGTTGAGTCGGGAACAACCATTTCCAACCATTGGATAAATGTACCGATTACCGATTCACTTTATACTTTCAAAGGGTATGAAATTACACAGACAGATCCCAAGTTTATCTATTTTCAGGGTCAGTTGGTCAATTCGGATTATAGTTCAGGTCAATTGCCTTATACGTCATCGGCTTTATATCCCGGCGAAAGTGTTCTGGCAAATTCATATACTTCCGCTATCGATATTCGCCAGTTGAATTTCGGATCGCAAATGGAATGGACGGTTTATATGTATAATTGCGGTTCGTACAACGACTGGAATATTTCAGGAGCTGGTAATACGCCCGGGAATTCACCCGGACAATATACTTCCGTTCCTATTTTTACAGCCGGATATGGCGGATTGCCAAGTCAGATTCCTTCGATGAATGCTTTTTTAGTAAAGGCAATGAGTGTCAGTGCTAATGCAACACTATCCTATTCATATACTAACTCGGCGGTGAAAAACACCGATTTACAACATGTGAAACGTTTTAAATCTCCGGCTACTACTGAAAAATCATTTACCATACTCGATGTAACCGGTTCGCGATTTGCTGACCGTATGTGGTTATTTTCCGATCCGGCTTGTACACATAGCTTTGATAATGGCTGGGATGGCGTAAAAGCATTTGGTTCAGCACTTTATCCACAAATTTATTCCGTGGAAGCAGATGGCAACTACCAAACGGATGGAGTTAACGATATTCATAATACAGATATTGGTTTCAAGGCCGGCGAAGATTCGGTTTACACACTCACTGTTACACATCAGAATATGGAAACGCTGTATCCGACCATTTATCTGGAGGATTTGAAAAACAATACCACTACCGATATTTCGCAAAGCGGAACACAGTTTACCTTTGTTGCACATGCTACTGATACGATTTCTAAACGTTTCAGAATAGTTACAAGTACGGGAATTGTTTCTGCAACCAATACGGAAACGGTTGGTAAATTGAAGGTTTTCAGTTCAAATCACACTGTTTTTGTACATAATACGGAAAATCTGCACGGAGAATTATCCATTTACGATATTTCAGGACAACTTGTTTCGAAACAATCGTTCGGAACTGGCATATCAACATTCCCATTAAATCTGGGATCGGGAATTTATATTGCCAAAGTTTTGTCAGGGAAAAATAAAGTGGTTTCGAGATTGGTAATACATGATTAAAAAAAAACGCCTCAAATGAGGCGTTTTTTTTTGTGGTAAGTCATATATCAATATCGCACATAAACCGAACGAATGTAGGAAACCGCTTGATTGTAAATAGGCTTTGTGAATTCGATAAACATATCCTGTGGGGATGGCGGCATTTGAGGATCGCGGGTACACATTTTCTTCTCTTCACTGGTCAAAGCACGGTCATCGCCTTTGTAATTTGCCCAGGTTGTATTCCATACATAAGTGCCGGTCAGATTTTTCCGTTGCAATTCCTGATTGGATTGCGCGTCGATAATTCGCAGGCTCAACACGCCACCTGACGATATTTCGCGACGGAAAGTGGTCATTTTTGCCGTCACTGTGTTATACGAATTGTACGTTTTTCCTTCCACTTTTACTGTTCCAACAATGACGCTGTCGCGTTTTAACTCGGCTGTATTGCTTGATTCACGGATATTTCCAACCGAGAAATCTTCGAAATTCAACACAAGGTATTGATGCGGATTTTTCATATTTTCCTGACGGGCTTCTTCCTGCGTATAATACCGCACAAAACGGTTTTTGGAATTTTGACGGATTTCAGCCATCAGGTTATTATAAAAGAAATCGGCAGAATATTGAAAATTGGCATTGGTGTATGGTTTTTGAACAACCACCCTCAACGTGGCATAATAACGTGATTCGTCAATTCTATTCAAAACGTCTTTATATCCAGCAACGTACCGGTTTGCATTCTGGAAATACTGCCATGCAACGCGCGCCTGATCCAAATCTCCTGCTTTTAGTGCATTCAATCCAAGATTGTATGAATTTTCTGCTGCCAGTTGTTTAGCTTTAGCCATTTCAGCAACGTATTCGGAAGGTCTTGGAATAAGTTCCAACGCTTTCGGACAATTGTAAATAGAGTTCGCTAATTGATTTAGTTTTTCGTACTGTGAAACTACCACATCAAATTTGTCAGGACCATTAGCCAGCATGGCATTGTCAATTTCGCGCTGAGCAGTTGTTTGTACCAACGGATAAGCTTGTACGAGTACAGACTGTGCATTTTTGTTGGTTGGACTGGAACGCAACCGGTCAATTGCTTCCAAACAGGCTTTGTAATAATCGCCATGTTGATAAGCTGTTTTTCCTGAAGAACATGACGCCACAAGGAAAATTACAAAAGAATACAATAAAATGTGATTAAACTTTTTCATAAGGCAATTGTAAATCGTATATGATTAAATTGTAAATAATTCTACATTCTTTCTGGAACATCGATTCCAAGCAATCCCATTCCGGTCTTTATAACCGAAGCAACCGATTCGGAAAGTACCAACCGGAATTGTTTCAAATCCGGATTTTCTTCTTTCAAAATAGTAAAATCGTGGTAGAACTGATTGTATTCTTTCACCAGTTCATAAATGTAATTGGCAATCAATGCCGGACTGAATTCTTCACCGGCCAACCGAACAACTGACGGAAACTCGTTCAACAATTGTACGAGGGAACTTTCTTTTTCGGAGATATCCAATTCATTATTATTCAGTGAACTGAAATCAATTTTCTGTTCGGTGGCTTTCCGCAAAACCGATTTTATCCGGGCATGCGTGTATTGAATAAACGGTCCGGTATTTCCATTAAAATCAATGGATTCCTTCGGGTTAAAAGTCATATTTTTGCGTGGATCGACTTTCAAAATAAAATATTTAAGTGATCCCA
Organism: uncultured Bacteroidales bacterium; assembly: GCA_903929065.1. Taxonomy (GTDB): domain Bacteria; phylum Bacteroidota; class Bacteroidia; order Bacteroidales; family Paludibacteraceae; genus Paludibacter. The sequence goes on from CAIYTJ010000093.1 coordinate 6,144, forward strand.
GACCGACCATGCGAACAATCGCCTCAATTTCTTCCGATGTGCAATTATCGAGTTTCCCCAGTTCCTGAGACGTTTCGCGAGCCGTTTCAATCATTTCTTCCATTAAATCATCAGCATCAACCACCGTTCCTTCACGGCTTTTCATTTTTCCTTCGGGCAATTCCACCATTCCGTATGAGAAATGTACGAGGCTTTTTCCCCATTCGAAACCAAGTTTATCCAGCAAAATGGAAAGTACCTGGAAATGATAATTCTGCTCGTTACCTACCACATACACCATTTTATTGATGGGATAATCATTGTAACGAAGTTTGGCGGTTCCAATATCCTGTGTCATATACACCGAAGTTCCATCGGCACGAAGCAGCAGTTTTTCATCCAACCCATCTCCAGTTAAATCAGCCCAAACCGATCCATCTTCGCGGCGATAAAAGGCTTTCATGGCTTCACCACGTTCCACTTCCGATTTGCCTTCGAGATAGGTTTGTGATTCGTAATATATTTTATCAAAACTTACTCCCAGTTGGTTGTAAGTCTTATCAAATCCTGCATATACCCAACCATTCATCATTTCCCAGAGCTGACGCACTTCTGCATCATTATTTTCCCAGGCCAACAGCATTTTTTGAGCTTCAAGAATGAGCGAAGCCGACTTTTTAGCTTCTTCCTCAGTCATTCCGTTTTCCATCAATTCCTTGATTTCGGCTTTGTAATGTTTATCGAAAATAACATAGTATTTACCCACCAAATGGTCGCCTTTCAAACCGGAACTTTCAGGAGTCTCACCGTTACCAAACAATTTCCACGCCAACATCGACTTGCAAATATGAATGCCACGGTCGTTTACAATATTGGTTTTCACTACTTTCCATCCATTGGCTTGTTGAATTTCTGCAATGCTGTGGCCGAGTAAATTATTGCGGATATGACCAAGGTGAAGCGGTTTATTGGTGTTTGGCGATGAATATTCAATCATCATCAACTTGGAATTTTCATCGGCAAAAATAATTCCAAAACTTTCAGCAGCATGTATTTCAGCAAGTGTTTTCAACCAGTAACTTTTGCTGATATTCAAATTCAGAAAGCCTTTTATCACATTAAAACCGGAAATGAGTGGATTGCTTTTTTTGAGAAATTCACCGATTTCCTGACCGGCTTGTTCGGGTGATTTTCGGGCAGCTTTTACAAACGGAAAAATTACCACGGTCAGGTCGCCGTCGAATTCTTTTTTTGTTTTTTGAAGTTGTATCTGATTAGCTTCAGCATCAAAGCCATAAAGAGTTTTGACTGCTTCGGAAACTGCTGCTACAAGAATGGATTCTAAATTCATTTTTATCAATTTTTATTCGGACTACAAAGATACGAAAATTAGTGATAAGTTATAAAAGTTTAAATTCAATCCTGTTATAAAGGAACAAAAAAGAGGAACTTTCTTTCGAAAATTCCTCTTAAGTTTGGCTTAAAATATATGGTTTAATCAATTTTCTTCTGATACAACAGATTTTTCATGTTTTCAATCGGGCCGTTGAACATATTCAAATCAACATAACCTCGTATTCCATTCAGTTTTAATTTGTTGGTGGCTTGCCAGAATGACCATTCTCCCTGAGGTTTTGCTTTATAATCCACTATCCAGAGCTTGCATTTATCCTCCAAATGTTCTTTCAAATAAATATTAAAATACCGGTTATTACAATAAACAATCGGATAATGACCTAACTTTTCGTAAATTGTGTTGATGAAATTTGCCAGTTCGGTAACCACCCAATCTTTTTTTGGCATTCTACGTGAAAACTCGGCATCCAAAACCGGCAGCAAATCGCTGTCTTTGTGTTGTGCAGTAGCCAGAAAATTATTAGCTTGTTCTTTTCCACCAACTTTATAGGAAAAGAAATGGTAAGACCCTACCAGAATGCCTCGTTTCCTTGCTTCGGTATAGTTAGTAAGGTATTTCGAATCTTTATTTTCCGATCCTTCGGAAGCTTTGATAAACATGAAATTTGGTTTCTGTTGACTCAACACTTCCCAGTTAATATCATTCTGATAATGCGAAACATCAATTCCCCACACATTTTCCAACGGTTTTACATCTTCGAGAGTCACCGTAGGCTGCTCTACATGGTGAACCTTGTGAGTTGATTTGTGTCTTTTATGCGATTTTTTGGCTGAAACCGAAAATTGCATTAGAAGAATAAGGCAAAGGAATGAAATAAGGCGTTTTTGCATGAAAATGAATCAAATGACAGTGAAATAGCGTTTACTGGCTGCAAGATATTAATATAGTTGGTAATCTGAAAGCTGTTTCAACTTTTATGGGTAACTTTTCGATTTGTTTTGTTTTGTTTGGAAAGTGATATTGCTAAAAAAAATGGCGGAATAACTTTTGTCACTCCGCCAAAATGTTTAATCTGAATGTCTTATAAAGCTTCTAACGCTTTAGAAATGGCTCTCTGAATTCCATCCGGATTTTTACCTCCGGCTGAAGCAAAAAATGGTTGTCCGCCACCGCCGCCCTGAATTTCTTTAGCAGCATCGCGGGCTATGTTTACGGCATTCATTCCGCCGGCAACCAGATCGTCAGAAATAAGAATGGTCAGTGATGGTTTGCCATCGAACACGCATCCGGCCACGAAAAACAGCTTTTCACTCACCACATTACGAATTTGAAATGCCAGTGTTTTTACTGCATCGGCAGGTAGTTCGGCATCAACCTGAATAACTTTTATACCGTTAATGAGTTTGGCTTCTTCAATCAGAATATCGCGAAGATTCATGATTTTTTCGTGCATGAAATCTTCCACCTGTTTTTTTAATCCGCTGTTTTCTTCAATTGATTTTTGAATGGCAGAAATTAAATCCGGCGTGTTATTGAAAAACTCGCGTGCATCCGAAATGAAATCCTGTTGTTCATCGAGCAATTTTTCAACACCTTTGGCGGTGATAGCTTCCAAACGGCGGATTCCGGCTGCAATGGAAGATTCGGAAACAATGCGCACCATACCAATTTCGCCGGTAGCTTGTACATGTGTTCCACCACAAAGTTCGGTCGATGTGCCAAATTGAATAACGCGAACTGTTTCGCCGTATTTTTCGCCAAACAAAGCCATGGCACCCATAGCTTGTGCTTCGGCAATTGGTGTATCGCGACGTTCAATCAACGAATAATTTGCACGGATTTTCCGGTTGGCAATTTGTTCCACGGCACGTATTTCTTCTTTCGTCATTTTCTGGAAATGCGAAAAGTCAAAACGCAACATGTCAGGACTTACATACGAACCTTTTTGTTCCACGTGAGTTCCCAGCACTTCACGCAACGCTTCGTGAAGCAAGTGAGTTGCCGAGTGGTTACATTCAGTTGCCTTGCGCTTTTCAGTGTCAATTTTAGCGGTAAAAGTAGCCGTAACGTCATTCGGAAGTTGTTTGGCAATATGAACCGCTAAGTTATTTTCTTTTTTAGTATCCAGAATTTCAATAGTTTCATCATCCGAAACCAGCGTTCCGCAATCACCAACCTGACCACCCATTTCTGCATAAAAAGGCGTGTTGGAAAGTACGAGTTGATAAAATTCCTGATTTTTTTGTTTCACCTTGCGGTAACGAAGTATTTCGGTATCAAACGAAGTAAAATCGTAACCTACAAAATTACTGTCGCCCTCACGAACAGTTACCCAGTCACCTGTTTCGGTGGCAGCTGCATTGCGGGCACGTTCTTTTTGTTTTTGCATTTCGGAAGTAAATTCATCGATATTTACCGTGAAATTATTTTCACGCAAAATCAATTCGGTCAAATCCAACGGAAAACCGAAAGTATCATACAACGTGAAAGCCACTTTTCCTTCAATCTCTGTTTTTCCTGCTTTTTTGGAATCTTCCATTACTTTGTCAAGCAACCGGATTCCGGTTTCAAGTGTGCGAAGGAACGATTCTTCTTCTTCTTTAATTACTTTTTCAATCAATATTTTTTGCGAAACCAACTCGGGATACGCTTTTCCCATATTTTCGCTCAACACGTCAATGAGTTTATACATAAAAGCATGGCGCTGACCGAGGAACGTATATCCATAACGAACGGCACGGCGCAAAATGCGGCGAATTACATAACCGGCTTTGGCATTCGATGGCAACTGACCGTCGGTAATCGAAAAAGCAATAGTACGGATATGATCGGCGATAACGCGCATGGCGATATCGGTTTTTTCATTTTTGCCATATTCAGCACCGCAAACACGACCAATTTCGGCAATTATCGGAGTGAAAACGTCGGTGTCATAATTCGATTGCTTACCCTGAATGGCCATACACAAACGTTCGAAACCCATTCCGGTGTCAATAACCTTGGCTGGTAATCCTTCGAGCGAGCCATCAGCTTTCCGGTTATATTGCATGAACACATTGTTCCAAATTTCAATTACCTGTGGATGACTTCCGTTTACCAAGGTCAAACCATCAATTTTGGCACGATCAGCATTGTCGCGGATATCAATATGTATTTCGGAGCAAGGACCACAAGGACCTGTATCGCCCATTTCCCAGAAATTATCTTTTTTATTTCCGTTGATAATACGGCTTTTTGGCAGGAATTGTTCCCATATTTGAGCTGCTTCATCGTCACGGTCCAAACCTTCGGGAGCGTAACCTTCGAAAACGGTTACATAAAGGCGGTCGGTATCCAGTTTCAACACATCCACCAAATATTCCCACGCCCATTCGATGGCTTCTTTTTTGAAATAATCGCCAAACGACCAGTTGCCGAGCATTTCGAACATAGTGTGGTGATACGTGTCGTGGCCGACTTCTTCCAAATCGTTGTGTTTTCCACTTACACGCAAACATTTTTGTGAGTCGGCAACCCGTGAGTATTTTATCGGGTCATTGCCCAGAATAATGTTCTTGAACTGGTTCATTCCGGCATTGGTAAACATCAGAGTTGGATCATCTTTGATTACCATGGGTGCTGACGGAACGATTTTGTGCCCTTTTGAAGCGAAAAAATCAAGAAAAGATTGACGAATTTCCTGTGAAGTCATGTTAATATTGGTTATTGGCTACGCGTTATTGTTTGTTATTTGTTGCACGTTATTAATTGTTATTAGCTAAACGTTATTGAAAGTTATATTCCATTGAATTAATAACGCCGAAGGTTAATAACACGAAGTAAATATCGCCGTAGGCTAATATCGCAAAGCAAATAACCCTTCTAGGTTAATAATACCAAATAAAGACTGCAAAAGTAGCTCAAATTTATTATTTTTGCATCAAATGTAGGCATAAAAAATGTGATGTCGCATTGATTTTCTTTCAGAAACAATTGATTTACTTCAATTTCGTTTCGATTTGTCACCTGAGTGTTCGAATTTAACGGTCAGGTTTAATGATATTTCTTTATGGCCAAGAAAAAATTCCATTTCAATCCCGAAACGTTGAGTTATGAGCAAATAGAACACACTATTGCCCACTGGCTTAAACAATTGGCTATTCACGCACTCTCGGGAGCATCGTTGGGATTAATTTTCTTCTTTATTTTCGTATCAACTATTCAGTCTCCGGAAGAAAAACAACTTATTCAGGAAAAATCGCACATGGAGGCTCAATATAAGGTTTTGGAGCGTCAGTTGCAGGAATTTCAATATGTTATGAGTGATTTGGAGCAACGCGATGACAACTTGTATCGCGTTATTTTTCAGGCCGATCCAATTCCACTATCAGTCCGGCGGGGCAGCTCGGCAAATACGGAATATTACGAACAATTACTGGATATGACAAACTCGGAAATTGTGGTTTCAACCTCCAAAAAACTGAATGAACTGAAAAAAGAACTTTATATCCAGTCAAAATCGTATGACGATTTGGTTCTTATGGCAAAAAATAATGAAACCATGTTGCAAAATCTCCCGGCCATTCAGCCTGTTTTGAACAAAAATCTGACCCGAATGGCTTCTGGTTATGGTTGGAGAATTGACCCGATATATCACACCCGGCGTTTTCATGCAGGAATGGATTTCACCGCACCTGTTGGCACAGACATTTACGCTACTGCCAATGGAACTGTTTCGGGTGCAGGGTGGGAACAAGGTTATGGTAATTGTGTGCAAATCAATCATGGCTTTGGATATATAACGCTGTATGGGCACATGAGTGCAATTAAAGTTCGTCCCGGCCAAAAAGTGAAACGTGGTGATGTGATTGGCTTAGTCGGAAATACCGGAAAATCGACCGGACCACATCTACATTATGAAGTACATTTCAAAGGTCAGGTTATGAATCCGCAGAATTATTATTATCTCGATTTGTCGCCTGCTGAATACGACCGCATGGTTCAAATGAGTAATAATGCAGGCCAAATGTTTGATTAACAGATCATTGATTTTAGAACCAAGAGTCAGGAAAAATGAAAAATGAAACTTTATCTTCACTTCCCGGTCCAATCGGAATTTTCGATTCTGGTTATGGCGGTTTGACAATTTTGGAGAAGATCCGCAAAGAATTACCTCAGTACGATTATATTTATCTCGGTGATAATGCCCGCACACCTTATGGAACGCGTTCTTTCGATGTTGTTTATAAATTCACGCTTGAATGTGTCAATCAATTATTTGAAATGGGTTGCCAATTGGTGGTGTTGGCTTGTAATACAGCATCGGCCAAAGCGTTGCGCAGCATTCAACAAAATGACTTGCCTCAGATAGATCCAAGCAGACGTGTATTAGGTGTTATTCGCCCAACAGTTGAAGCTGTCGGTTCAATGACCAAAACCAAACATATCGGTTTGCTGGCAACTCCGGGAACGGTTCAATCCAATTCATATCCGCTTGAAATTGCAAAGTTGCACGAAAATATCATTGTCACTTCCGAAGCTTGTCCGCTTTGGGTTCCGTTGATTGAAAATAACGAACATTTATCAGTTGGTGCAGATTATTTTATCCGTAAAAATGTACAACAATTACTGGAAATCGATTCGTTAATTGATACCATTATGCTTGGTTGCACGCATTATCCATTGGTGGAAGAAAAAATAAAAGCGCTTATTCCGGCTGGAATCTCAATCGTTTCTCAGGGCGAAATTGTTGCTAAAAGTTTGGTTGATTACCTGCAACGTCACCCTGAAATGTCTGCAAAATGCACACAGGGCGGTTCAATCCGTTATCTTACTACCGAATCGGTCGAAAAATTTGCTTCATCTGCATCCATTTTTCTAAAAGAGCAAATCCAAGCCGAACATATTGATTTGGGATGAAAATTTCAGAACCAAGAGTCAAGAACCAAGATCTTAGACTATGAAAAAGACAATTTTACTTTTTGCCGTAATTGGTGTTTGTATTATTGCTAATGCTCAATACAACAAGGGCGTTATTTTGGAACCTGTTCTGAAAACCGATACAACTTCGATTGGCCAAAAAATCATTTATCCTCAGTTTGCCAATGATGAAGTATCTATTGTGAAAGTAACTATTCCTGCGGGAAAATCAACCGGCTGGCATAAACATAATTTCCCGGTTTTTGCTTACGTGCTAAAGGGAACGCTCACAGTAGAATTTGAGAACCGAAACCAACTTCAATTCACACAGAATTCATCTTTTTCGGAAGTAATAGACACGTTGCACAACGGAATAAATAACGGAAAAGAAGATGTTATCCTAATCGCATTCTTCATGGGTGAAAAAGGAAAGCCTCTGTCAGCACATTGATTGCCAAATAGTTTCTAAACATAAAAAAGTCGCTTTGCAGGTTTGCAAAGCTACTTTTTTAACGAGAAGTTGATTTTTCAGGCTGGCTGCCAGAAGCAAACTTTTGGCGATACGATTGCACCTTCCGTTTTCAGTTGTTTCATGGCTTTGTCCACTTCTTTGCGGTCAAGACCTGTAAGATCAACCAATTTGCCTGCATTTACCGGAACACCAGCTTGTTTCATGGCTTCCAATACTTGATTTTTTGTTTCCATATAGTTCAAATTTTTACGAATCAGTACAAATTAAACGAATTATTACGAATCAGGCAAATTTTGGGAAACTTGTTTAATTTATTTTATAATTCGATTTGAAAATCAGTTCAGCATTGAATCGATCAATTTTGTCATTTTTTTGAATTCAGTTTCGTCATAAAGCCGGGTGAGCATCACGATTTTCCCTGTTTTATCTATAATTACATTTCGGGTAATTCCGGCTTCACGCTGTGCATAAAGGGCGAATATATCAGCTTTCGGATCCAAACCAATCGGATATGAGATGCCGGTTGTTTTTACAAAACCTAAAACGATTTCTTTCGGTTCATCCCTGTCGATAGCCATCAGTACAAAGTTCGGATTATTCTTGTGTTTCAACCAGATATCTTTCTGGATAAACGGCATTTCCTTTCGGCAAACGCTGCACCAACTGGCTGTAAACTGTAACATAACCACTTTGCCTTTCAACTCGGAGAGTTTTACTTTTTTGCCGGTTGTCAAAGTCATTGAGAAATCAGGTGCTTTGTCGCCCACTTTCACAAGGTAAGCCCTTTCATCAGTCGTTTGAGCAAAACTAACTGTTGATAAAATTAATGCTATTGATAAAATTAATTTTCTCATTTTTTACAATATTATTTAGTAATAACCTGATAAACAATGGTTTTAAACCAATTGATCCATCATTTTTTCAAGTTCTTCATCCAGTTCATGCAATTGCTTCTTGCAGAATTCCATTAAAACTGCAGCACGTTTCACTTTTTCGGATATTACATCCATATTTACGTCAGAATTTTTTTCCAGTTCTGCCAAAATCTGTTCCAGCTCAGCAACAGCTTCCGTATAAGTTTGTTTTTGCTTTGTCATTTGTATACGTTAAATAGTTTCTTTTAATTCTAAATCTGTTTAAATGAACTATATAATTGATTTTATTCGTCAGAAAAATGCACCAACACATGCCGGTACGAATTGAAAATTTTTGATTTAGAACAAA
>CAIYTJ010000094.1 GCA_903929065.1 uncultured Bacteroidales bacterium
CGAAGTGGCGAAAAAATCGAACAGTTTTTATTTAAACGCAAGATTTCTTATCTTTGTTGAATAAATACATTCATGAAAAGCCGCTACCTCAATTATAATCAGGTGCTGAAATCCGAATTCTCGGCGCGTATTCAGAAAATATCCATCAATGCCGGTTTTACCTGTCCGAATCGTGATGGAAGTAAAGGAACCGGCGGTTGCACGTATTGCAACAACCAGACTTTCAGTCCTGAATATTGTAAGTCGACCAAAACTGTGGGACAGCAAATTGAAGAAGGTATTGCTTTTTTCCATCACAAATATCAATCGCAACTTTATCTGGCATATTTCCAGTCATACACCAACACATATGATTCGATTGATCGATTGAAGGCGATTTACGAAGAAGCTCTATCCTACCCGAACGTTGTCGGAATTGTTGTTGGAACACGCCCTGACTGTGTGAATGACGAATTACTGGATTATTTTGCCGGATTGTCAACCCAATATTACATCATGATTGAATACGGCATTGAATCGACCAACGACGAAACGCTTGCATTCATCAACCGTGGTCATGACTATGCCTGTGCAGAAAAGGCCATTCGTGAAACGGTAAAAAGAGGAATCAGAACCGGAGCGCACATTATTCTTGGTTTGCCGAATGAAAGCCGTGAAACTATTCTGTCACATGCCGATAAGCTTTCTGAACTTCCGCTTAATTGCCTGAAAATTCATCAATTACAATTAGTTCGAGGGACTAAAATGGCACTCCAATATGCCGAATATCCGGAATGGTTTCATCTTTATTCAGCTGAGGAATACATTGATTTGGCCATTGATTTTTTGGAAAGACTGAATCCCGAAATTGCCATCGAACGGTTTGTTTCACAATCACCAAAAGAGCTTCTGATTGCTCCTACGTGGGGTTTAAAGAACTTTGAATTTACGGATAAAATTGAGAAACGCCTTAAAGAACGGGATTCGTGGCAAGGAAAGCTTTTTAGTTTGCAGTCGGCAGTCGGCAGTCGGCAGTCGGTAGTTAGCAGTTTATCTACAAAAAAAATCACTTAACAAAACTCTTTTGCTGAATTTGTGTTTTAGTTACACATTTAAATTAAGCCAAATCAACAAATCAACAAATCAACAAATATTATGGCATTACAAATTGGCGACAAAGCTCCTGCTGTGTTGGGAGTAAATCAGGACGGAAAAGAAATCAACTTATCGGATTTTGCGGGTAGAAAACTGGTTTTATACTTTTACCCAAAAGACAATACACCCGGTTGCACAGCACAGGCTTGCAGCTTACGCGACGGTTATGAGGACTTGCGAAAAGAAGGCTATGAAGTGATTGGAGTAAGTACCGACAGTGCTTCTTCTCATCAAAAATTCATTTCGAAACAGAATTTGCCGTTTAATCTGATTGCGGATACAGACAAAAAACTATCTGAAATTTTCGGAACGTGGGGTGAAAAATCCATGTACGGAAGGCAATATATGGGTATGTTTCGGACTACGTTTATCATTGACGAAACCGGAACCATTACCCGCATTATGTATCCGAAAGAAGTAAATACAAAGGACCA
>CAIYTJ010000095.1 GCA_903929065.1 uncultured Bacteroidales bacterium
AGAAGAGAAACCAAAAAAAAAATCAAGAAGAGAGTTCTTGCAGGATATTGGAATTTTAGGAGTCGGTACATTAATCGGCGGTTCTGCCATTTTTGCCGGGATTAATTATGATAAAAGAAAAAAACAAGCTGATCGTATTAAGGTGTTAACTGCTGAAAATGAACTGCTTGAAGTTGAAAAAAGTGATACTACAAAAATAATCAAATCACCACTCGAAAATCTCACTTATCTTCAAAAGGAAGGAAGAGCTGGATTAAAAGGACACCGTTGGGTAATGGTTATCGATTTGTCGAAATGCCGGAATGCCCGCAAATGTATGGCAGCTTGCAACGATGCCCATCATCTCCGCCCGGAACAACACCACATCAACACACTAAAAATGCAGGATGCAAAAGATACTCCTGCCTATTATATGCCCAAACCGTGCATGCATTGTGATAATCCACCGTGTGTGGCCGTTTGTCCGGTTGATGCCACTTTCAAACGTGCCGATGGCATTGTGTTGATTGATAATGAACGTTGTATAGGTTGTAGGTTCTGTGTAGCTGCTTGTCCGTACAGTGCCCGCGTCTTTAACTGGGCTGAACCAATTCATTCGCATGAAGATGAAAATCTGACTTATAATGTGGAATTGAATGTACCTCAACGAAAAGGTACGGTCAGCAAATGTTTGTTCAGTGCCGATCGTTTGCGTGAAGGAAAATTGCCATATTGTGTTTCAGCTTGTCCGAATGGTGTTTTTTATTTCGGCGACGAAAATGAAGATGCTGTTACAAACGGAACAACCAAAGAAACTGTTCGATTTAAAAAATTGCTTGCTGATAACGCCGGCTATACGTTGATGCCCGAATTAGGAACTCACCCGAGGGTTTATTATTTACCACCAAAAGGGAAAGAATATCCGTTCCAGGATAAAGATAAGGAAGAAGCTGGAGAAAGACTTGAATCTTAGTATTTTTGAGTTATGATTATTGATTTGTGATTGATAATTGGAAATTGGAATTTAATAATTGGAAATAGAAAATTGGAAATTAAAATATTATGGCAACAAAATCAAATACAGATAAAATCACAACTGATTTGCTGCGTCCAATCCGTCTGAATAAAAGTTTTATAATTTGGATGGGCTTTTTGGGCGTTTCACTGGTTATATGTCTTGGAGCATACGGGTGGCAGCTTAAAAACGGAATGGTGGTTACCGGCCTTGGTGATTATGTGTCGTGGGGAATGTATATTTCCAATTTCGTGTTTTTTGTGGCCACCAGTCTTATCGGAATGCTTATCAGCGCGGTTCTAGGACTTTCCGGTCAAAAATGGGCTGCGCCACTTGCCAGAATTGCTGAAATTATTGCCCTGGCTTTTGCAGCAGTTGCAGGATTGGTTATTATTTCCGACATGGGTCGTCCTGAACGGTTGTTGAATGTAATCATTCATGCCCGCATTCAGTCACCAATTGTTTGGGATATAACTGTGGTAAGTGTTTACGTGTTAATCAGTGCGCTTTTTTTGTATATTCCTTTGATTCCGGATTTAAAAATTTGTGCTGAGAAATTAGAAAATCTTCCACCATTTGCGCGCAAAATTTATAAAGCTCTTTCCCTGAACTGGAATGATACACCGGAACAGAAAAAAATAATTAAACAAACAACCCGTACCATTGCCATCTTCATTATTCCTGTTGCGCTGGCTATTCATACGGTAACTTCGTGGTTATTTGCCAATACATCGCGTGCTGGTTGGGATTCAACTATTTACGGTCCTTATTTCGTAACAGGTGCTTTTGTATCAGGAACAGCAGCAGTGATTATCGCTATGTATTTTTTCCGAAAAAATTACAAACTGCATGATTATATTACCGACAGTCATTTTGATATGATCGGCAAATTGCTGGTGCTGGTTTCGTTGGTTTACCTTTATTTTAATTTGAACGAATATATGGTTCCATTTTATAAGATGAAGGAATCGGAAGCAATACTTTTACACGACTTATTTTCCGGAAATCATGCCCTACTCTTTTGGTCGGTTCAGATGTTGGGATTGGTTTTACCTATTATTTTACTGTTATTCAAAAAGATGAGAAAACCTCAACCAATGCTTTTAATTGGAATAATGGTTTTACTCGGAGCCTGGTTTAAACGATTAATTATTGTTGTTCCTACTCAGGAACATCCTTATTTGCCCATTCAGAACGTGCCGTTGAATTTCAAAATTTACTCGCCAACTTTGGTTGAAACATTGATTAGTATAGCACCATTTATATTAGTACTGATGATAATCACTCTTTTAGCAAAAGTAATACCCATCATTCCGGTTCACGAAACGATTGAACATCTGGAAGAAAACAAATAAAGAATATAGTTATGCTTAGAACAAATACAAAGCTTAGAGCTACAATTGCGCTGATAATTACGACATTTTGTTTTTTACAGGTTACAGCCGGAAACAATTGGAATGTGCCGGCCGATAAAAAAACCAAAAACAGCACTTTCAAATTCGATGCGAATACAGTAAAAGATGGTGAATCAGTTTACACTAAAAACTGTGTTTCATGCCATGGTAATCCTACCAAAGGAAATAGCCTTAAATCGCTGAATCCTGTTCCACCGGATTTGTCATCGGCAAAAACACAAGAACTTACTGATGGAGAATTATTTTACATCCTTAACACCGGCCGGGTGATTATGCCATCGTTTAATAATGTTCTTTCGGAAGAAGATCGTTGGAAAGTTATTGCTTATATCCGAAGTTTCAATAAAAATTATGTTCAGCAAGTATCAACAAACGATGCGACCAAAAGCCAGCTTGTAAAGGCAGATATAGATTTTAATAAGAATACAAATCGACTGACGATAACAGTAAAAGCAACTGAAAAAACAGGTTCTGTTTTGCTTAAAAATGATGAAATTGCACTCTTTGCCAACCGTTATTTCGGACGTTTACAAATTGGCGAATCGCAACGCACCAGTGCCGATGGAGTTGCTGTCTTTGATTTTCCCAAAGATTTACCGGGTGATAAAGATGGAAATGTAAAACTGGTTGTAAAAATAAATGATGATACTTATGGCGAAATTTTACGACTGAAAACAATGCAAATCGGTATTCCAACAGATAAGCCGGCTCTGAATGAAAAACGTGCTATTTGGAATGTTCTGGCAAAAGCACCTTACTGGATTATCATTTTATATACTTCGGGAGTACTGGCATTTGGATGCGTTTTGATGTATCTTCTTTATAGTTTGAACAGATTGAGAAAAGCCGGAAATAATTAAACCTAATAATTCTATGAAAAAAGTTTTTATTTTTTGTTTCTTGTTGATAAGTTTATCTTCACAAAGCACTTATGCTCAGGTTGATAAATCTCCGGAAGTTGGAGTTATTGAACATCTTGGAGCAACAATTCCACTTGATTTGACTTTTGTAAACGATAAATTTGAAAAGGTGACATTGAAACAATTAATCAATAAACCAACTATTTTATCTTTTGTTTACTTTGATTGTCCCGGACTTTGCAGTCCGTTACTGGAAGGAGTTGGAGACGTGATTAGTAAATCTGATATGGTTTTAGGTAAAGATTATCAGGTAATTACTATCAGTTTTAATTTCAGAGACACACCCGAAAAAGCGAAAGAAAAAAAGAAACGATTTACTGAACGTTACGCAAAAGGAAAAAGCGATGGCTGGATATTCTTGACAACTGACAGTGCTACAATTTTTAATATTACTCATTCTACGGGCTTCATAACCAAAGCGGTAGGATTAGATTTCGTTCATCCTTCGGCAATTATAGCTATAAGTCCCCAGGGAAAAATTACCCGATATTTATATGGAATTACTTTCCAACCGATTGATTTTAAAATGGCTTTGATTGAAGCTAATAAAGAGCAACCCCGTCCATCCATTCAAAAAGTACTAATGCTGTGTTACAGCTATGATCCACAAGGTCAGCGGTATACATTGGATGTATTGAAAGTTGCTGGTGTGTTGATTTTATTTTTTATACTTGTTTTCGTAGTTGTATATCTTCTGAAACCCAAAAAAAATAATAAACAACAGAATTAAACCTTTAAATTACTTCATTATGGAAAAGAAAGAAAATTGGCTTAAATGCCGCTTGTATTCAGTTCCTTTTATGAAAATCAATCAAATGACCGTTGATTTCACCAAGTGGATAATTATTTTGATTGTCGTTTTATTACCGTTCAATGTTGCTAATGCTTTACCGAGTTTTGCTCGTCAAACTCAAATGTCCTGTACGGCCTGTCATACCTCATTTCCTGAACTTAATTCCTTTGGTCGGCAGTTTAAAATGAATGGTTATACGTTGAATACTGCCAGTACAATCACTGATCAGGGTGATACACTTAAGCCAAGAACAAGATTAAATCTGTTAAGTAATTTGCCATTGTCAGTTATGGTACAATCTTCTTTTACAAATATTGCGAAAGATGTTGTTGGACAACAGAATAATTCAGGTCAGTTTCCGCAACAATTAAGTTTGTTTTTCGCAGGGCAAATAACTCCTCATATTGGGTCGTTTATTCAAATGACATATGCCGATGGAAGTTTTGGAATGGATAATGCAGATATTCGTTATACAAATACAGTTAATTTTGGCTCTAACAGCTTGCTTTACGGTTTAACGTTGAATAATAATCCAACATCTCAGGATCTTTGGAACACTTCACCAGCATGGAGATTTCCTTATGCAAGTGCTTCGACAGCTCCATCGCCTGCAAAATCTACGTTGATAGAAAGCCTTGGTGGTCAGGTAATTGGTGTTGGAGCTTATGGCCTTTTCAATAATTTGCTTTTTGCTGAATTTTCAACATATCGTTCTGCTCAAATAGGTGCACATAATCCGCCGGATACTACCAATACGAATGTTGTAAATGGCTTCATTCCTTATTGGAGGGTTGCATTACAACATGAATGGGGCAAAAATTATATCGAATTAGGTACGACTGGTATTGCTTCCACGCAGTTTCTTTCCGGAATTACAGCGGATAAAGGATTGGATAAATTTGTTGATATCGGTATAGATTTACAATACGAACGAGCCATGACTTTTGGCTCTTTATCTTTACATTCTTCATTTACAACTGAAACTGAAAAAAGAGATTTGTCCATTGAAGGTAATTATACTTTTCAGTCATTTAAATTTGATGGGAATTTGTTCCTGAAAAATGGCTGTGGGGGAACAATTGGGTATTTTAATAATACTGGCAGTCCGGATGTTGCCAATTTTTCAAATGGTGATAACAGACCAAACAGTAGCGGTTTTATTTTTCAAATAGAATATTTGCCCTGGTATAATACCAAGTTTGCGGCACAATATGTTGCTTATTCCAAATTTGACGGAAGCAGTAAAAACTATGATGGGGCTGGAAGGAATGCAGCCGACAATAACACCATCTATTTATTGGCATGGCTTAGTTTCTGAGAAAATTCAAGAAAATTAAATTATATAATTATGAGAAGTAAATTTATAGTTGGAGCGTTTGCGCTCGTAGGATTTTTGCTAACAAGTGTATCTGCAGTTGCTGTAAAACCACCAAAAGAATTGATAACCAAAGTTGAGTTGGGAGCTATTAATCCTAAAATGGTAAATGATGGTAAAGGCTTATTCACTTCAAAATGTATTGCCTGTCAC
>CAIYTJ010000096.1 GCA_903929065.1 uncultured Bacteroidales bacterium
ATCCTTTATATGATAGTTACCACCACCTACAGATCCTTCAGCTTGGTCTATTATACTTGATATTGGGTTCTTATTTTTAGAAGATAAGACTCCTTCAACTATGTAATAAGTCTCGGTATCATCTTCATTAGTCATATACCGATATATCTGTGTAATATCTTGGATAGCACCTTGAGTTGGTGTACCATATAAACCTGTAGAATAAAGAGTATCAACTTGAAGTTGTTTATTTGTTATTTGATTACGATCAATAATCTTACCAAATGGATTGGTTGAATCATTTACTCTTATTTCTGTAGGAGGTATATCAATTCTATTTTCAGATACACTCAAGTCTGTTAGATTTATAGTTACTGTATTCTTTTGTAGGTTAGTTGGTAATAAAGATACAAGATAGTTAGAATAGACTTTAACATAGTCAAATTTTAGATTAGTAAAGAATAAAACCTTACCACCTGGGAACTCCAAAAAGTCTGGATTATAGTTAGTATCAACATTAAAAACACCATTTCCATTGGCATCAAGGGAATACACACCCCTTTGTAAGGTATATACACCATTATTATTTACAAGATTATAAGTATAATAGTTATCATAAAATGTATAACCATCCTTAAACTCCTCTGGTATCTTATAATACCTCATCTCCAAAAAATAAGATTGTGTTGTATCAATGTTATCCCAAGAAATTTGATTAAATGTACCTGTTAATGGTATATCTATGTTACTTCCAGTTAGAGAATAGTAGAAATCATCATTATTTGATAACGATATTGTTAAGTTACTTTTAATAAATCTTACTATTGTAGTTGATACTTCATGACCGGATATATCTGTGTATTTAATATCAGTTGATGAATCACACTTGATAAACTTCATATCATACTCAGAATCAGGATCAATCCAAATAAAACCAGATGGACCATTTATCTGTTTTGCTTCATACGCATAATTTATATTATAGTATGGTGTCTGTGGTATAGATGATGAGAACCCACTTGTATTAGTAGAATTTGATACGGGTAAAAACCCATACTTTATTATATTATCAATATGACTTTGCAACATAGTCACTCCTCTCATTGAAGGCACACTTGGAGACAAAGGAGTTGGTTCAACATCACCACCAACAGTTGTTAGCATAGTTTTCAACTGTTCAGAGTCTATTGGCTTTGTCAGAAAATCATTCATTCCAGCATTTAAAGCTTTTTCTTTTTCTTCCTTCAGGGCTCCTGCAGTAAGTGCAATAATAGGCAGGTTTTTAGCCCCTTCTATATCCAGCTTGCGAATGTTTTGAGTTGCTTCCATGCCATCCATTTCCGGCATTTGCACATCCATTAATATAAGATCTAATTTTCTTGTTTTAACAATACTCAAAGCTTCAAGTCCATTAGTAGCTTCAACAATCTCGACATTAGGTAATATGTTCGTAACATGAACCTTGATCAGCATCATATTCATCTCCACATCTTCTACAATCAATATAACTTTTTTGTCAGTTATAATCCCTGATTCTTTATCTTTCTTGAGATTTCCATTGCTGGAAAAATTATTCTCATTTTCAGTGCTAAACTTTTTGGTATTACTTATTAGCGCCAATAAATCATCTGATTTTATTGGTTTTATAAGTTTGTTAGAAATTTCGCCCTTGCCCAATTCCATATTAACAGAATCTTCATCAGATGCCTGATACA
>CAIYTJ010000097.1 GCA_903929065.1 uncultured Bacteroidales bacterium
TAAAGCCGGATTAAATTCCTGCTGGTTATACCAGAGTTTATATTCAGGCAGGTTTGCCTTTTTATAGTCTTTTTCCGGTTTTACCTTAATGGAATGAAGTTTAATTGCTTTGCGGCATTTTTCTATCGTTTGATCCATGTTTGAAGTTGCAGCATTCGCATTAGAATGATGACTGATCGGATACATGGGAATCACAGAAGAATAATCCTCTTTGTTTGCTTTCTGGATATTACGAAGCCCTTCATTAAAACTGGTATATCCATTAAAATAAACATTATAACGTGTATTCAACGCTTGATAATTGCGTGACAACCAGGTATTTTTCTTGGTTGAACACCCACTGAAAAGAAGTATCAGAAGAAACAGTGTAATGGTATGTTTAGGAAATGTTTTCAAACGAAATGGAGTTGTATTAAGTTATAAATACGATTTTGAATAAAACTTATGCAAGTCTGATATTTAAAACTTTAAAATGTTCATTCTATTGTCTTTTGGCTTACAAAAATACTAATTTTTTAGGAATTTATTGTTAATTGATGTTGGAAATGTTTTAGTCCAAGAACTATAGACTTTTTGTTGCAAATCGCCTTCTTAGTTGAACGATGCCAAAAAGGGTCAGCGCTCCACTGGCAATGCCCAGCCAAAGCGTATTTCCGAAACCAACTGCATCGATATCCGGAACACGGAAGCCATTCAGTTTTAAATAGTAGAAGATAATGGCAATCACATTATTGGTAAAATGAGCCGTGATTGGCAGCCAGAGATTTTCGCTCCAGAAAAGCAGATACCCGAAAAAAGCACCCATTAGCATACGCGGAACAAAACCGTAAAACTGAAAGTGAATAGCACTGAAAAGTATGGCACTTAGCCAAATAGCCGGACGAATTCCTTTCCAGTCTTTCAACACTCCCTGCAATGCTCCCCTGAAAAATAATTCTTCGCCAAGCGCAGGAACGACAGCAATTATCAATACATTGAATGATAACCCAAGAAGAGTATGTACGTTGAGCATTTTTTCGGTAAACTGAGCTGCAGTTTCCTCGGAAGTTTTCATCCAGTTTTCAATCGCTGCCAGCGATTTTGGCAAAACCATCCGATGATTCAGGTCCCCTAACAGATTGATAAGCGGAATGGCAACAATCATTATCAATACCACAAGGAGTATGTCAGATAAATGTGTCTTTTTATTTAAACGTAAGAATGTCAGTGGATTGTAGCTTATAAGATAAGCCAGAACTATTGGTGGTAAAACAATGACTGTCACTGACATGATCAGTTGAAGCCATTTTAATAAATCAATATTATCCGGCCGGGTTACCGTCAATAACGAAACGGGTGAAATCAGAATAACGCAAACCAACGTTATTGCCAGCAATATAAATATTTTAGCAAACGGATTATTTCGTTCGAGTGATCCTTTTAAATTTCCCATTTTTCAAAGTTAATTTACAAAAAAACTCCTGCTATCTTTCGATAACAGAAGTTCTTTTTGTGTGATTGAAATAAATTCTTAGTTTCTTGGACGAGCTTCTTTAACAACCATTGAGCGGCCATCAAATTCAGCACCGTTTAATTCTTCGATTACTTTTGCAGCAGCTGCATCATCAGCCATTTCTACAAATGCAAATCCTTTTGATTTTCCTGTTTCGCGATCTTTGATGATTTTGCATGATTCTACTGCACCATACTCTTCAATAACGCCCTGAAGGTCGTTTTCGCGAACTTTGTAACTTAAGTTACCTACGTAAATGTTCATAAAATAAAAATAAAAATTGAATAAATTGTTTTCAAGAACAGTATAAACAAACGAGGTTAGAGCAATTTCGGTCCCTGAAAAGGTGAGTTGAGAATAACCTGTCGAAAAAATACACTTTCTTTTCGGTACAAAGAAAGACAATTAATTTCGAATATCAAACAATTTGTGTAAAAATATTTGAAATTTAGTCAATTATATATATAAATTTCATTTCCTTGTCTGACCATCTCCCTTAATAATCCACTTGTAAGAGCACAATTCTTGGAGAGCCATCGGTCCGCGGGCATGCAATTTTTGAGTACTGATGCCTATTTCTGCTCCAAGACCGAATTGGGCGCCATCCGTAAATGCTGTGGAAACATTGGTGTAAACACAAGCGGCATCAATTACTTTATCGAAATAAGAAATATTTTTTTCGTCTTCGCTGATAATGCATTCGCTGTGTTTGGAACTGAATGCAGCAATATGATTTACAGCACTTTCAATATTCTCAACGGTTTTGACGGACATTTTATAATCCAGGAATTCAGTACCGTAGCTCTCCCCGGTAGATTTTTGAAGTAAACGGGAAGGATAGTTTCCGTTTAAAAAAGTAAAAGCTTTCACATCTGCATAAATGACAACCTCTTTATCGGCCAGTTTCTGACAAAGTGCAGGCAAATCAGCTAATCGTTTTTCGTTTATAACCAGACAATCCAGCGCATTACAAACACTTACCCTGCGGGTTTTAGCATTGAAAATAATTTCTTTTCCTTTTTCCAGGTCGCCCGATTCATCAAAATAGGTGTGGCAGATGCCTGCACCGGTTTCAATGACCGGAATGTGCGAATTATCCCGCACAAAATCAATCAATCCTTTTCCGCCACGCGGAATAATAACATCCACAAATCCAACAGCATTCATGAGTTCGGCAGTAGCTTCACGCCCGGCAGGAAGCAATGTTACAATATTCATGTCCAACCTGAATTTCTCAAGCACGGATTGGATGATTTTTACAATGGCTGAATTGGAGTTATGAGCATCCGATCCGCCTTTCAACACGCAGGCATTTCCGGATTTCAGGCACAGGGAAAAAACATCCAGACTCACGTTCGGACGAGCTTCGTAAATAATGCCAACCACACCAAACGGAACGGTAATTTTGCTGATCTTCATTCCATTCGGACGCTCGGTTTCCAACAGCATTTTGCCAAGAGGTGAAGGCAATAAAGCTACATGACGAATATCGGCTGCAATTCCATCAATTCGCTCTTTACTGAGCAAAAGTCTGTCGTACATGGGATTGGATTTATCCATAGCAGCCAGATCTTTTTCATTTGCTGTCAAAATAGCTTCGCACCGGGCTATTACTTCATCGGCCAACGAAATCAAAACCTGATTAATTGTATCATCATTAATCAGGTTCAACGAGCGGGAAGCTTTTAAAGTGGGTTCCTTCCAGCTTATATTATTCATTTTTTCTGTCTTTTCTCGTATACTTGTGAACTCGTTTCTTTGTTTCCTGTTTCACTTCTTCTCTTTCTGAGTAAATAAAACCATTTTTACCTTGAGTTTGTTCCCGATATCGATTACACTTACCACATCCTGCAAATTAAGCGTCTTATCAGCGTGAAGCAACACAATTAAATCCTCTGTTTTGGCTTTTTTAGCAATCATTTGTGACAATTGTGGTTCTATCGTTTCGAAAGTAACCTCTTTACTGTCAATAAAATATTTATGCTCAGCGGTGACTGTCAGATTGATTTGTTTTTTGATGGCAACGTTTTCCGATGTTTTCGATTTCGGAAGTAAAACCCGGATTGTTGCAGGTGTTACCAATGTGGAAATGATTAAGAAAAACAACAGCAGAAAGAACATAATATCGTTCAAGGAAGCGGTATACACTTCTGCTGTTCGCAATTTCCGGCGTTCTATTTTCATTTTAAAATGTGTATTTTAATGAGTTGCGTAAGCTTCAGAATCAAAATTATGCTTTATTTGCTCTTTTGTAGCTTCGAATATCTTTCAGTAAATTATTCGAATACTTGTCCATGGTTACAACCACTTTGTCTATACGGCCATTCAAAATATAATATCCGGAATAAGCAATAATCCCGACAAAAAGTCCGGCACCCGAACAAATCATTTTCTGATACAATCCGTCGGAAATGTTGGCAATATTCAAATCGTTGGTTACGGAAATGTTATAGAAAATTTTTATTACTCCGAAAATAGTTCCCAGGAAACCAAGCATGGGGGCTATGGAAGCCGTAATTCCCAAATAATTCATTCCGCGTTCCAGTATAGAAATCTGTTGGCGTGCTTCGCTTTGCAGGGCATCCTGAACTTCAACGTCATCATGTTCGGCAACTTCCAGACCGGCAGCCAACACTTTTGAATAAGAAGATGGCTTTTCGCTACAAAATTTTTTAGCTTTCTCAATTTTTTGGTCAACTACCAATTCACTTACACGCGCAAACCAGATCGAATCCACTTTGCCCAGACTGCTTATCGTAATCCAACGTTCGATAAACATATAAATGGCTAAAAAAAACAGCAAAAACAGTGGAACTAAAATCCAGCCGCCTTTCATTAATAACTGAAAATAATTTTCATTGGATACAACCACAGCAGTAGTTGCGGAATCGGCAGCCATTTTGGCTGGAACCTGAAGCAAAACGGTTAATAAGTTCATTTTTAGTTGATTTATGGATATTTCAATTAGATCCTGATTGAATTAAAACGACAGAATTCAGCAAGTATTACTTTTTAACGCAAAAGTACTCTAATTATTGAACATAGAAATTTGTTGTTAGCAATAATTAACGTCAATGAATTAAAAAAGGCAAAAGCCATTGTTTTTACCTTTACAACAGTTGTGCCAAAGATTGAAATTTAATTTTCAATCTAAAATTATTAACCCTGACTAATTGTATATTTAGCAAAAAGTCAGATTTCCAACAAAAAAATTGTTGTTTCTGCCAACAAATAAATTGCTATTTATCAGTATAATAATGAGAATATCGACAAATGATGAGTGCTTTTATTTTAATATACTGCACATTTTCCGTATCTTTGTGCAGAAATTCAGATTGTAATTAAAACATTTCAGGTTTTTAAATGTTTTATACTACAAACAATTAACAAAACAAACATGGGTAACAATTTATTAAAAGGTAAAAGAGGTATTGTATTTGGTGCATTGAATGACATGTCAATCGCCTGGAAAGTAGCTGAACGGGTTGTGGAAGAAGGTGCTATTATCACCTTGTCGAACACGCCATTAGCTGTAAGAATGGGAACCACCAACGAACTGGCTGAAAAGCTGAACGCTAAACTTATTCCGGCTGACGCTACCAGTGTGGAAGATCTGGAACAGGTTTTTGCACAATCTATTGAGGCACTGAGCGGAAAAATTGATTTTGTGCTTCACTCTATCGGCATGTCGCCAAATGTTCGGAAAAAACGTACTTACGACGATTTGGATTATGAAATGCTTACAACTACTTTAGATATTTCTGCCATTTCTTTCCACAAAATGCTTCAGGTTGCCAAAAAAATGAATGCAATAAATGATTACGGTTCAGTAGTTGCACTTTCGTATATGGCTGCACAACGCACTGTTTTTGGGTATAATGATATGGCGGACGCGAAATCGATGCTGGAATCAATAGCACGTAGTTTTGGATATATTTATGGACGCGAACACAGTGTTCGGGTAAATACCATTTCTCAATCACCAACCGTTACAACTGCCGGCAGCGGTGTAAAAGGAATGGACGGCTTGCTGGATTTCTCGGAACGTATGTCGCCGCTTGGAAATGCAACCGCATTGGATTGTGCCGATTATTGTGTGGTCATGTTCAGCGATTTAACCCGAAAAGTAACCATGCAAAACCTGTATCACGACGGCGGATTCTCCAGCATGGCTATGAGTTACCGCGCCATGGAACAATACAATAAGAGTTTCGAAGATTTCCGGGACGAAAACGGAAAGATTATTTACGGATAACTTTTTAGTTTATAGTTGACAGTTTATAGTTCATAATAAAAAGAAGAGATTGAAAAATTCAATCTCTTCTTTTATTGAGCTTAAGTAAGAAACAAGTTTATTTTCCAATTGCCAGCTTGCTGATTTGATGAATATTGTTTAAATCGGAATAATCGTACTGATATAAACCGTCATCCGCAATCATCATAAGGATATTTCCCGAAGGAATCACGTCATAACCATTCATACCCGTGTAATGAACCAGCTGGTTGGCCATAAGCGTCTGAGGTTCTGTGATTTTATAGATTTTCAATCCATCATCGCACAAAAAGAGTTTTCCGGCATCAATACCCAGTCCTTTTGGATTGGTCAGGTTATAAGTCACGAGTTGATTCGGATTTTTCACATCTTTCACGTCCACAATTATCAACGCGTTTTCTTTAGCCGAATAATCGCAAGCGCTGCCGGAGTGAATGGTGACATACGCCAAATCATTATCAACCACCACCGGATCGCAGGCATAAGCATGGGAAATACTGGATTGATAAACCGGTTTTAAAGGATCAGCAACAGAATAAATCAGCAAACCGGTACTTGTCCCGAAAAATAAATTGGTTTTATAACTGAATATAGTCTCCACATTCCAGCCCACATACAGATTATCGGCTGCTTTTGTTGGAATTGCACCTGTTAAGTCGAAAATATTCAGTTGGTTATTAATCACTGAATAAAGCTTGTTGTTGTAAATGGTAAATCGCGACATTGATCCGGTTATTCCTGTAGAAGAACTTCCATTTGGAGAAGCTGAAGCAGTGGGATTTGCAACATCATTCATAATACCGCCTCTAAACCAACCACCCGTATAATGTGAAACAGGTTCGGTTTTTTCCACTAATTTCCAGCCTACAATAATCCCTTTATTAGTGCCGGAATAAGTGCTCGTGTAATCAATTCCATAAATGTTGGAAGTGATTGGAAGTGCAGTCGGGAAAATGGAATCCAATCTGCCTTTCAGTTCCGGTAGAGCCGGGTTTGAAACGTCAAACCACACCAAATCAATATAAGAATCTGCATATAGTAATCCGTTTCGAATGGCTAAATCGGCATTTCCCAGTAATTCGATAAATCCAACTTGCTGTGGATTAGCCGGATCAACATTGTTGATAATATGAATTCCCTTTTCCGGTTCAGAAATGTATAAATAATTGTTATAAAAACACATTTTGCCAATACTTGAAATATTTTGCGGCTTTGGCGATACTTTTACAGAATTACGGAAAGTGGTGGTTTCCATAAATATTGGTTCATTCACTTTGTAAGTCACCATTTCGGTAACAACATCGCTACAACCTGTTAAGGCTAATAACGAAATACTGAAAAAGAATAATAAGTTTTTCATATCAATATAATTTTTGA
>CAIYTJ010000098.1 GCA_903929065.1 uncultured Bacteroidales bacterium
AGCAAGATTGCCGATTATTTGACAAAACCGGTGAATCCGAGTCAGATATTACTTACATTGAAGAAAAATATTCATAAAAAGGAAATTGTCACCGAACATACCACTTCCACTTATCAATCGCAATTTGGAAGAATTGGGATGCAAATAAATGATTCGCTGACTTATGCCGATTGGGTGGAAGTATATAAGAAGCTGGTATTTTGGGAATTAGAGTTGGCCGAAACCAATAACGGAATGGATGAAATGCTTCAAATGCAAAAAACTGATGCTAACAACACTTTTACAAAATTCATTCGGAAAAATTATCAGGATTGGTTTGATCACCCCGAAGACAGACCGTTGATGAGCCCTGATTTATTTAAAACCAAGGTTTTTCCGTTGCTTGACAAAGGCGAAAAGGTTTTCTTCGTGTTGGTTGACAACTTCCGATACGACCAGTGGAAAGTGATTCGCGAATTGATGAGCGAATTCTATCAGTTTAACGAAGAAGATTTGTATTGCAGTATGTTGCCAACGGCTACTCAATATGCACGAAACGCTATTTTCTCCGGACTTTTACCGTTGCAAATTCAACAAATGTTTCCTGATCTTTGGGTGGAAGAAGAAGATGAAGAAGGCAAAAACCTGAATGAGAAGGATTTGCTTCAAACAATGTTTCAGCGCTATCGCAAAAATTACACATTCTCCTATCATAAAATCAATGATTCCAGTTCGTGTGAACGGTTGATTGAACAATTGCCGAGAATCGACGGTAACCAACTAAACGTATGCGTTTTGAATTTCATTGATATGCTATCGCATGCCAGAACGGAATCAAAAATGATGCGCGAACTGGCAAACGATGCAGAAGCATATCGTTCGCTTACACTTTCGTGGTTCCGTCACTCTCCAACCTACGAACTCTTTAAAGCTATTGCTCAACGTGGTTATAAAGTGATTTTCACCACCGATCATGGAACAATTCAGGTGAATAATGCAATTAAGGTTGTTGGCGACCGGAATACAAATGTAAATTTGCGATATAAAGTCGGTAAAAATTTGAGTTACAACAAAAAAGAGGTTTTTGAAATAACGCAACCTTCAAAAGTCGGTTTGCCAAGTCCTAACGTAAGTTCGGCCTATATTTTTGCTTCTAACGAAAATTTCTTTGCCTATCCGAATAATTACAATCATTATGTCAGTTATTACAAGAATACATTTCAGCACGGTGGAATTTCATTAGAAGAAATGCTGATTCCGCTAATTGTAATGCAACCAAAATAAAATTTTTAGATGAATAATTACACAAATGTCAAGGACCTTGTAAATTTGCAGGAAGCTGTAAAAGAGGCACTTGAAATTAAAAAAAACCGTTATGCCTACAAACATATAGGTGAAAATAAAACTCTGTTGATGGTTTTTTTCAATTCCAGTTTGCGCACCCGTTTAAGTACGCAAAAAGCCGGTATGAACCTGGGAATGAACACCATGGTGCTTGATATTAATCAGGGTGCCTGGAAATTGGAAACCGAACGTGGCGTCATTATGGATGGCGATAAACCAGAGCATATTCTTGAAGCGATTCCGGTTATGGGTTGTTATTGCGACGTTATCGGTGTTCGTGCATTTGCTCAGTTTGAAAACAAAGAATTTGATTATCAGGAAACAATTATCAACCAGTTCATTCAATATTCCGGAAAACCGGTTTTCAGTATGGAAGCCGCTACAGGACATCCTTTGCAGGCTTTTGCCGATTTGATTACAATAGAAGAATACAAAAAAACAGCGCGTCCGAAAGTTGTTTTGACCTGGGCGCCACATCCAAAAGCATTGCCACAGGCTGTTCCAAATTCGTTTGCCGATTTTATGAACGAAGCCGATGTTGATTTTGTAATCACGCATCCAAAAGGTTATGAATTGGCTGAAAAATTTGTACGAGGTGCAAGAGTGGAATACGACCAGATGAAAGCATTTGAAGGTGCGGATTTCATTTATGCTAAAAACTGGGCTGCTTATCAGGATCCGAATTATGGAAAAATTCTGAGTACAGATCGTGACTGGACTGTCAGCAGCCGTCAAATGGCAGTGACAAATGATGCGCATTTTATGCATTGTTTGCCCGTCAGACGCAATATGATTGTAACAGATGAAGTGATCGAAAGTCCGCGTTCCATTGTCATTCCTGAAGCTGCAAACCGTGAAATTTCGGCACAAGTAGTAATAAAAAGATTATTAGAAAGCATATAAAACATGAACTTAGAACAAGTTGCCGCTTCCATCCGGAATGTGCCTGATTTCCCAAAACCGGGAATTTTATTTAAAGATATCACCACAGCAATGAAAGATGCCGAAGTGCTGAAATTCATTACCGACGAACTTTATGAATATTATAAAGACAAAGGAATCACCAAAGTAGTAGGCGTAGAAAGCCGAGGTTTCGTGCTTGGAAGCATTCTGGCATATAAACTGAATGCGGGATTCGTTTTGCTTCGTAAGCCGGGTAAACTGCCGGCAGAAACGTTCAAAGTGGATTATGAACTGGAATACGGAACAGACTCGCTCGAAATTCACAAGGATTCAATAGAAGAAGATGATGTGGTTTTGCTGCATGATGATTTGTTGGCAACCGGTGGAAGTGCAAATGCAGCTCTGGAATTGCTGGAAAATTTCACCCATAACGGCATTTTTGTGAGCTTTATAATTGAACTTGAATTTCTGAATGGTCGTCCGCGTTTACAGGGAGCTAAAGATGTTCATTCGCTGATTAAATTTTAATTCATTCACCACTAAGAACTCATAGCTCACTAAGAAGCACAAAGGAAGTTCCTTTTAATGTAAATTTAAACTTAGTGAAACTCTGTGTCCTTAGTGACTCAGTGGTAAAAAATGGAAAAACTTACTATTGTAAAAGTTGGTGGAAAAATTGTTGAAGAACCCACAAGTTTGAAACAGTTACTAACTGATTTTTCAAAAATTGAAGGATATAAAGTGTTGGTGCATGGCGGCGGTCGCTCGGCTACGGCTATTGCAGCAAAACTTGGCATTGAAAGTCAACTTGTAAACGGTAGACGAGTGACTGATGCAGAAATGCTGAAAGTGGTTACGATGGTTTATGGAGGTTTGGTTAACAAACAAATTGTTGCCGGTTTGCAGGCAATTGGCGTTAATGCGTTGGGACTAACCGGTGCTGATTTGAATTACATGCGTTCCGAAAAACGTCCTGTAAAGGATGTGGATTATGGTTTCGTTGGTGACGTAAAAGAAGTGAACGCAGGGATTTTAGCCGATTTGATTTCAAAAGGAATAGTACCGGTTTTGGCACCGTTAACACACGATAATGCCGGGAATCTGTTGAATACTAATGCTGATACCATTGCCGGTGAAGCTGCTAAAGCACTTGCAAAACACTTTGATGTAACGCTCATGTACTGTTTTGAGAAAAAAGGAGTTCTTTTGGATGAAAATGATGACGAAAGTGTAATTGCTAACCTCACACCTGCTCTCTTTAAACAATATGTTTTAGAAAAAACAATTAACGGAGGAATGATTCCCAAACTGGAAAACTCCTTTGAAGCAATTAATGCCGGCGTAAAACAAGTTGTTATCACAAAGGCAGACCAAATACATACACAAAACGGAACCAAAATCACAATCTAAAATGAAAAAACTCTTTTACTTCAGTGTAATTTTTATGTTATCATTCAACGCTTTGAAAGCTCAACAAGAAATAAAACTGTATCCTAATGGACCAACAGAAAGCAACGAAATCAAAGTTTTAGAAAGTTTTAGAGATTCGGAATTTATTAAAGATATTTCTGTCCCACGAATGGTTGCCTTTCCTGCAGCTAAGGAAAAAGCAACCGGAACAGCAGTTGTAATCTGTCCCGGAGGTGGTTATGGAGGTGTTTCACAAATTAAAGAAGGTTCGGAAATTGCCAAATGGTTCAATGACCTGGGCGTTTCAGCTTTTGTATTGTATTACCGCATGCCAAACGGACATGCAACCGTGCCTTTGACTGATGCCAGAACAGCATTGAAAATTGTTCGCGACCGTTCAACTGAATGGAATATCAATAAAAGTAAAATTGGAATAATGGGATTTTCTGCCGGCGGACATTTGGCTTCAACGGTTGGAACGCATTTCGATACACCCGAACAACGTCCGGCTTTTGTAATTCTTGGTTATCCGGTTGTTACGATGAAGAGGGAATTGACTCATGGTGGTTCCCGGAAAAATCTGCTGGGTGAAAATCCGTCTGAAGAACAGGTAAATCTGTATTCCAATGAATTACAGGTTACAAAAAACACACCGCCAACTTTTATCGTTCATGCCACAGATGACAAAACCGTACCGGTTTTGAATAGCATTCAATTATATAAAGCGTTACAGGATCATAAAATTGTTTCGGAACTCGATACTTTTGCAGTTGGCGGACATGGATTTGGGATGCGAAAACGTGGAATTCCGGTTGATAACTGGCCTGAATTATTAAAGAACTGGTTGAAAACCAATAAATTGATCAATTAAATGTTTTTGGAAGAAACCAACGATGCAATAGCACTGCTTCAACAACTTATTGCCATTCCGTCGTTTAGTCGGGAAGAAACTGCTGTAGCTGATTTTCTGGAACGATTCATTGAAATAAATGGATTTGTTGTTTCACGCAAAGAAAACAATATCTGGATGTTAAGTCCGGGTTTTGATTCATCTCGTCCAACTATTTTGTTGAATTCGCACATTGACACCGTTAAACCGGTTGATGGCTGGGTTCGTGATCCGTTCTCCCCAATGATAGAAAACAATAAACTTTTCGGGCTTGGAAGCAACGATGCCGGCGCTAGTGTGGTTAGTCTATTGCAAACATTTTTCTTTCTAACCAGCAAGCAACAATCTTATAATCTGATATTTGCTGCCAGTGCCGAAGAAGAAATTTCCGGCGAAAACGGATTGGAAAGTCTTTTAAAGGAATTGCCTAAAATTGATTTTGCCATCGTTGGTGAACCGACAAATATGCAACTCGCAGTTGCCGAAAAAGGTTTGATGGTATTGGATTGTACTTCTATTGGTAAAGCAGGTCATGCTGCCCGGAATGAAGGTGATAATGCCATTTACAAAGCTTTACAGGATATTGAATGGTTCAGAACTTTTGAATTTCAGAAACAAACGCATTTACTTGGTCCGGTAAAAATGACGGTTACGCAAATTAATGCGGGAACACAGCATAATGTTGTACCGGATAAATGTGAATTTGTGGTTGATGTTCGCAGCAATGAAATGTATTCGAATGAAGAAATTTTGGAAGAAATCAGAAAAAATGTAACTTGTGAAGTTCAACCTCGTTCCACCAGATTGAGTTCAACAGCAACACCGTTGGAACATTCGATAGTCAAACGTGGAATTGAAATGAATCTTGCGGTTTATGGCTCTCCAACGCTTTCTGATCAGGCTTTAATGCCATTTCAAAGCTTAAAAATCGGTCCTGGCGATTCAGCGCGTTCCCACACGGCTGATGAATATATTTTGACCACTGAAATTGGTGAAGGTATTGAAACGTATATTCAATTGCTGGACGGGCTGGAAATTTAATCAATAATAAATCCACAGGTAGCACAAATAGGTTCGACAACTTTTCGTTGTTCGAATCCTTTTTTTATGTCTTTTGCACGATTTTTTTGTAAAATATCAGATAAATTTTCAGTGAATATATTGCCCAAAAACATATTGGCATCCGCATCCAGACAGCACGGAACAACTTGCCCGTCAGCCAAAATAGCGATATGATCCCGCAAAGCGTAACAATTTTTCTGAGTTTGAGTCCCTTTTTGATTCTGATTGGGCCATTCGAAACGTGGGGCAAGTTGCAGAAAAACATGTTCAGCTAATTTCAAACCGTTTCCGTTCATTTTTGCATATAATTCATCTTCCGAAAGATTAAATGTTGAAGCAATTTTCTTCAAACAAAAAGCATTAAATTCATTACTGCTTTCGTTGGAAATATTCCATAAACGCAAACTAACATAACATTTTGGAGCAGCACTGGAGGCAAAATCTAAGACCGAATTCAGGTATTCATACCATTTAACAGGAGCAACATTTTCTTCGGCATCATGTAGTGAAATATTAATCTGGCGAATGGAATGATTCAACAGTATTTCCTTTTTACGATTCAGTAATCCACCATTGGTAGTAATATTTATGTTTAAGCCGGCAGCTTCAGCAATTGTCAGAATTTTATCAAGTTGCGGATGCAAGAGTGGTTCGCCCAATACATGAAGGTAAATATAATCAGTAAACGGACGGATCTTATCTACAATTAATTGAAATTCCGGTACTGACATGAACTTTGCAATACGAGTCGTTTTAAAACAAAAGCTGCAATCAAAATTGCAACTATTTGTTATTTCAATATATATTTTTTTGAATTTCAATTAGTTGTTATTTGAAATTTTATTCCAATTTTGTAAGTGTTGTTTTTATCTATTAGTTTCGATTATATTTCCACCGTTTATGTGACCAAAGCCAATATTGTGGATTCTTTTGAATTGTTTTTTCGAGTAACTGTATATATTTGCCGGTAATTTCAGATTTATCAGTTTTGGTCGGTTCCATCGAAATTGGAATAAACTCACAATGATAATATCCTCTTTTTATACGCGATATTTCAGCGTAAAATACAGGATAATCAAATTTCACGGCCAATTGCTCTGTACCTGTAATTACTGCTGTATCTTGATTTAGAAATTGTGTCCATGTATGAACCCCTGCACCTGTTGGAGTTTGATCTGAAATCATCCAAAAACTTCCGGGTTTTTCTTCCTTTTTTAGTTGAAACATCACTTTTAGAAGTTCTTTCCGTTCAATTAAATTTGCTCCGAATCTTGAGCGCATTGCATTAATCAAAACATCGAATTTTTTGTTTGTTTGTTTCTGGTAAATCGGGTTTGAAGTATAATTTTGTGGCAAAACCAATGGATAAGCCAATGTCCATTCCCAATTTCCATAGTGAGCGGTCATAATCATAACGCTTTTTCCTATCGAGTGTTGTGCAAAGATTTCTTCTAAATTTCCATATGTCATTCGTTGTTTGATTTCTTTGTTATTAAATTTTATTTCTTTAATTGTTTCAACAAATAGATCACAAAAAAAACGATAGAACTGACGTTCAATCTTTAGTCTTTCTTTTTTTGATTTCTCAGGAAATGAGTTTACAAGATTTGTGCGAACAACATTTTTTCTATAACCAACAATATAATAGACGATTAAGTAATTGAGGTCAGATAAAAAATATAAAAAATTTAA
>CAIYTJ010000099.1 GCA_903929065.1 uncultured Bacteroidales bacterium
CACTCTTGACCGCGCTTAAGATGTATGAAATATCCGGGGTGTATTTTCGCTTTAAGGGTGTCGGCACACAAATAATGACGACATCAACTTCAGATAATAAATTAAAGTCAGTAGTTACATTAAAAACTTTTTTAAGAAAGCCTGATTGTACCTGATCTGCATTTATATTCTCCAATAAACTTGTAAATGTTGCCTGATTGTTTAATTTGTGGAATGTTTTGTAATCATCCTCATTGTTTAATGCAAAGGATGTAGTAGATAATGACACCAACAACATAACTGAAAACAAAATCTTTTTCATAACTCATAATTTTAAATTAATACTATAAAAAAATACAAAGAATTCCCAAAGATTTTTTAGGGGATTTCTTTGTATTAGATTTAATCTTTATCAATTATTTCTAATTGACACTGCAAAAATACATGTTTTAAAACATAAAAACGGCATTTTTCGGGTTAAATCTTCAATTTTAAGGTGTTATTTAACCTGAAATATGAAAGTGATTTGGATATTATTTAGATAAAACGTATCTAAATGGCTGAATAATAAATATTTAAACTGTTATTACAATTATATTACAAACAATGAATTGAAATCAGGAATTTCAGGAAAAAACTCATATCGGGCAGTTTCCTGATTTACTTTACAACAATAATGCTCCAATCCATTGCTTATAATAAATAATGCTACCTTCAATTTGGAATTATAGACGGCTACCTGATCGAAGGTTTCCTGATTTATAGCTACTGTTGGAGCTTTGAACTCAATAATCATAACCGGATTTGCCTCCCGGTCATACAAAACAGCATCGCAACGTTTTTTCATTCCATTCAGATTTAATTGTTTTTCAACAGCTAATAATGCTGATGGATAACCTTTTACTTCAATCAGAAACCGGATGAAATGTTGCCGCACCCATTCCTCGGGTGTGAGTGAAACAAAGCGTTTGCGTTGGGAATCAAAGATTTGAAACTTTTCGTCCACCTTTTTTATATGAAAATTATACTCGGGAAGATTTAATTGCAACATTTTTTAGTATTTTTGTTTCCACTTTTCCAATAATAGGGCGAAGTTACAAAACAATATTTAATATTGAGCGAATGAAAACAAAAAAAGAAATTGTAGAAAACTGGCTTCCCCGTTACACGAAGCGACCGTTGAATGAATTTACCGACCATATCCTGCTTACCAACTTTAATAATTATGTTGAGCTTTTTGCCGAATGGTTTAATGTGCCGGTTGTAGGACGGGATGGAAACATGCCTAATGCTTCTGCTAACGGTATAACCATTATCAATTTTGGAATGGGAAGTCCGAATGCTGCAATCATTATGGATATATTGTCTGCGATTCATCCCAAAGCGGTTTTGTTTTTGGGCAAATGCGGTGGATTGAAAGATAAAAACAAAATGGGTGATTATATCCTGCCAAGTGCTGCAATCCGTGGAGAAGGAACTTCAAACGATTATTTTCCGCCTGAAATACCCGCATTACCGGCATTTAGCCTTCAACGCGCTGTTTCTTCGAACATTCGTGACTTTGGTAAGGATTACTGGACCGGAACGGTTTATACAACCAATCGACGTGTATGGGAACATGATGAAAAATTCAAGGAATATCTTCGTTCAACCCGTGCAATAGCCATTGATATGGAAACAGCCACACTTTTCTCTGCCGGATTTTATAATTCAATCCCGATTGGTGCTTTATTATTGGTTTCTGACATGCCATTACACGAAGAAGGCATTAAAACAACAGAAAGTGATCAGAAAGTGACTGCCAACTTTGTGGAAGAACATATCAAAATCGGTGTGAAATCGCTGTCATCATTAATAAATAACAGTAAGACTATTAAACACTTGCGTTTCGAGTAGACCTATTGATTTAAAATCCGGACAAGTCACGACTTGTCCCTACCGAAAAACTGAACTGTGGCCAAACAAGAATTTACTTACGACCAGATTTTATCTGATTTACAACGGAAAAACTATTCTCCCGTTTACTTTTTAATGGGCGAGGAGCCTTATTATATTGATGTTATCTCCGATTATATTCAGAAAAACGTATTGGATGAAACGGAGAAGGAGTTTGACCTGACTGTTTTGTATGGAAAGGATGTGGCTGATATTTCGATAGTTATCAATGCTGCCAAAAGGTATCCAATGATGGGAACGTATCAGGTTCTGATTGTGAAGGAAGCTCAGCTGATTAAAGATTGGGACAATTTGGTTCATTATCTTTCTAATCCATTAAAATCTACCATCTTAGTTTTTTGCTATAAATACGGAACACCGGACAAACGCAAAAAATGGTTTCAGGAAATTAATAAAATTGCTACCGTTTACGAATCGGTGAAACTGCGTGATTATGAGGTTGGTTCATGGATTACGAAGTATTGCCGTTCCAGGAACGTTCAGATTGAGGAAAAAGCAGTTGCGATGCTGTCGGAATTCCTTGGAACTGATTTGAACAAGCTGGTGAATGAAGTGGATAAGTTGATTCTGACAAAACCCAGTGAGGCGCATAGCATTACGCCCGAATTGATTGAAAAAAACATTGGAATAAGTAAGGATTTCAATGTGTTTGAATTGCAGGTGGCACTGGTGAACAAAGATGTATTGAAAGCAAACCGGATTGTACGGTATTTTGCTGAGAATAAGAAGGCAAACCCAATGGTACTGACACTTTCGCAGCTTTTCAAATTCTTCAGCGACCTGATGATTTATCATTATTTGTCGGATAAGAGTCAGGGTGCAGTTGCTTCCGAACTAAGAATAAACCCTTATTTTGTAAAGGATTACCAAAAAGCAGCCCAAAGTTTCGGGGCATGGAAAACCATGAATATCATTTCGTGGATTCGCGAAACGGATGCAAGGTATAAAGGCATTGATAATCCAAGTACCGATGAAGGAGAATTACTGAAAGAGCTGGTTTTCAAGATTCTGCATTAATTTTTTTACCACAAAAGTCACAAAAGAAACACATAAGCTTTTGTAAACTAAAAGTTTTTACTTTTTGAAGAATTTAGTATTATAATTTCTTTCAATTTTACATTTCCATATTATTGGACTTTTGTGTTCCTTTTGTGGTTTATTTTTATTTATCCAATTAATAAAATGCTTTTATATGTATTTTAGATGTTACAGAGTGTTTTATAATTTGTATTATACCAATTGTGTTTTTATTTATATAAACTATGTCCACTGAAACGACACAAATTCCGGCTAAATTTATCTCCCTGATAGCCAATTCGCTTCAACTTACCGAAAAACAAGTCCGTAATACCATTCAGCTGCTCAATGAGGGCGCTACCATACCGTTTATAAGCCGTTACCGCAAGGAAATGACCGATGGGCTGGACGAAGTGCAGATTGGCGACACCAAGGAGCAATACGACAAGTTGTGCGAACTGGCTAAACGCAAACTGGCCGTGCTGAAATCAATTGAAGAACAGGATAAACTCACCGATGAACTGAAAGCGAGGATTGATAATTGCTGGAATATTACAGAGCTGGAAGATATTTACCTGCCATACAAACCTAAACGCCGTACCCGTGCCGAGATTGCCCGGGAAAAAGGACTGGAACCGCTGGCAAAGATGCTGATGAAGCAACTGTCGAATGATGTGGAACGATTGGCACAACCGTTTGTAAAGGATAAGGTGGAGAATGTGGAAGATGCACTGGCCGGAGCCCGTGATATTATGGCTGAGTGGATGAATGAAAGCGAAGCAGCGAGGAATTCCATTCGTCAGATATTTGCGCGGGAAGCTGTAATTTCTTCAAAACTGATAAAAGGAAAAGAGGAAGAAGCGCAAAAGTACCGTGATTACTTTGATATGAGCGAAAAACTCGCCCGATGCTCGTCGCACCGGTTGCTGGCTATGCGACGCGGAGAAGCGGAAGGCTTTTTGAGGGTGAATATTACGCCGGAAGATGAACATTGCCTCGAGAAATTAGACCGGATCTTCGTAAAAGGAGAAACGGAATCGGCAGAGCAAGTAGCTGATGCAGTAACTGATGCCTATAAACGATTATTGAAACCCAGTATTGAAACGGAATTTGCTTCTGAAAGCAAGGCCAAAGCCGATTTGGAAGCAATCCGTGTGTTTGCCGAGAATCTGCGGCAATTATTGCTGGCTCCGCCGTTGGGACAGCAGCGTGTATTGGGAATTGATCCAGGATTCCGAACCGGTTGCAAAGTGGTTTGCTTAGATGCGCAGGGAAATCTTCTTCATAACGAGACGATTTATCCGCATCCTCCGGTAAATGAGACCCAGCAAGCCATGCGTAAGGTGCAGAAAATGGTGGAGGCCTACGATATTCAGGCCATTGCCATTGGAAACGGAACAGCAGGGCGCGAAACAGAACAGTTTATCCAGAATACACGCTTCGACCGTGAAGTAAAACTATTTGTGGTAAGTGAGAATGGCGCATCCATTTATTCTGCTTCTAAAATAGCCCGCGATGAGTTCCCTGATTATGATGTAACGGTGCGTGGAGCGGTTTCGATTGGCAGAAGATTGATGGATCCGTTGGCAGAACTGGTAAAAATTGACCCAAAATCCATTGGTGTAGGGCAATATCAGCACGATGTGGATCAGTCGCAATTGAAAAAAGCACTGGACCAAACAGTGGAAAATGCCGTGAACCGGGTAGGAGTGAACCTCAATACCGCCAGCAAGCATTTGCTGACGTATATTTCGGGACTGGGACCACAGCTGGCGCAGAACATTGTGGATTTCAGAGCAGAAAACGGTGCGTTTAAAAGCCGGAAACAGCTTATGAAAGTGCCTAAAATGGGTGCAAAATCGTTTGAACAGAGCGCAGGCTTCCTTCGCATACCGGATGGGGAGAATTTGCTCGATAATTCGGCTGTGCACCCCGAAAGTTACGGCATTGTAGAAGCTATGGCTAAAGATTTGAAGGTGGATGTGAAGGAATTAATCCAAAACAAGGAATTAAAGAAAAGTATTGATTTACAGAAGTATATAACTGCGAATGTGGGTCTTCCAACGCTGAATGACATCCTTCAGGAACTGGAAAAGCCAGGCCGTGATCCGCGAAGTGGTATCAAAGTTTTTGAATTTGATGCGAATGTGAAGATCATAGGTGATTTGCGAACAGGCATGGAATTGCCCGGAATTGTTACGAATATCACTAATTTCGGGGCTTTTGTGGATATTGGCATCAAGGAAAACGGTTTGGTGCATATCTCTAACATGTCCGACAAGTATATTTCCAATCCGGCCGATGTGGTGTCGGTGCATCAGCATGTGAAAGTGCGGGTATTGGAAGTGGATGCACTGAGGAAGAGGGTGCAGTTGAAGCTAATATAATTTTTTTTACCACTAAGGTACTAAGAGCACGGAGAATCACTAAGAAATTAATTTTTATCACCACTAAGGAACTAAGAACACATTGTTTATTGAATTAGAATAAAGCATTTTAGAATCAATTGCCGTCACATTTATATGCAGGCAATTGATATACCTGATATAAGCTTAGTGAAACTTTGTGTACTTAGTACCTTAGTGGTAAAAAACAAAACAGCATGATAAAAGACATTGAAAAGATAATCAGAACAAGGAAATCAATCCGGACGTACAATAATACTGCCATTGAACCGGCTGTAAAGCAACAGGTACTTGATTTTATGAGGGATAATTCAATGGGATTGTTTGGAAACAGGGTGGAGTTTTTCTGGATTGATGGCAATGCGGATGAATTTAAGGATACAAAGCTGGGTACGTATGGCGTTATTTCGGGTACAAAGAGTTTTATCACCGGCAAAATCACCGATTCGGATAAGAATTTTGAGGATTTCGGGTATTGCATGGAAAAACTGATTCTGTATTGTGCTCAACTGAATATCGGGACGTGTTGGCTGGGCGGAACATACAATAAAACGGCTTTTGGAACTTCATTAAAGTTGAAAGAGGGAGAAATAATACCTGCAGTTTCGCCGGTGGGTTATTTTGGTAGCAAAAAACGAACGATTGACAAGCTTTTCAGACGAATGGCCGGTTCGGATAACCGCAAGCCGTTTGATGAATTATTTTTCTCAACCGATTTTACGCAGCAACTTTCAGAAATAGAGAAAGCAATTTACGGTTTTTTCCTTGAAATGGTTCGACTGGCACCATCGGCATCGAATAAACAGCCCTGGAGGGTGGTTCTGATGGATAATGTGTTTCATTTTTACCTGAAACGCACCCCGAATTACAACAGCAAACTGATGCAATCGGATTTACAACGGGTGGATATGGGCATTGGCATGGCACATTTTGAACTAGCACTGGCGGAAAAGCAGCTTAACCATGCATGGCTGGTTGAAAATCCGGGTTTGGAAGTGGAAGAGCTGACTGAATATATTGCGAGTTGCAGGATTTAACCCTCGCAACCGATCCCAGCAACGGTAACTATAACATTAAGTTTAATGATATTTCTGCAATTCTATTTTTTTTTTAGAAATACGCATAACATTCTTTTTGTTGTACCAGGTAATATTTCGTTAGTAAGTGAATTATATTCCTGCTTAGAGTTACCTGTAACCCTGAAAAAATCTGTACAATGACTTAAATATGAAAGTGACAAAATTATTTAATGAGTTTTTTGAGAGTGAAAAAGCTGGAGGTCTGACTTTAATAGCTTGTACAATCATTTCCTTACTTATAGCCAACTCTTCTTTAGGCTTAGATTATCACCATTTTTGGCAAACTAAACTTGGCGGTCAAGATATGGAGTATTGGATTAACGACGGCTTAATGACAATTTTCTTTTTACTGATTGGATTAGAATTAGAAAGAGAAATTTATCTGGGAGAACTTTCGAAGATTAAAGATGCTTTACTACCTGTTTTTGGTGCTTTGGGTGGAATGCTTGTTCCGGCCGGGCTTTTCTTATTGCTC
This sequence comes from uncultured Bacteroidales bacterium, assembly GCA_903929065.1. Taxonomy (GTDB): domain Bacteria; phylum Bacteroidota; class Bacteroidia; order Bacteroidales; family Paludibacteraceae; genus Paludibacter. Next base: position 6,912 of record CAIYTJ010000099.1, read on the forward strand.
AATGCTGGAACTGCAACTCAATCAGGTGCCGGAATACCTATGGCAACTGACATTGCTTTTGCATTAGGAATTTTGTCATTATTAGGAAGCAGAGTTCCTACATCATTAAAAGTATTTTTGACTGCATTAGCAGTGATTGATGATTTGGGAGCAATAGTTATTATCGCCATTTTTTACACAAAAACGCTTCTTTGGTCAAATCTGCTGATAGCGTTAATTATATTTGTGTTGCTTATTTTATTAAACAAACTAAAAGTGAGGACGTTAATCCCATACATAATTGGTGGTGTAGTCATGTGGTACTTTATGCTTCATTCCGGTGTTCACGCTACAATTACAGGTGTTTTATTAGCATTTGCAATACCATTTGAAAAAGGAGATAATAAATCTACTTCATATAAATTGCAACATTTTTTACATAAACCCGTTGCATTTATTATTTTGCCAATTTTTGCTTTGGTAAACACAGCTATTATTTTAAAAGGTGACTTTGTACTTACTCTAACCCAACATTATAGTATAGGAATTGCTCTCGGGCTTATTGTAGGTAAACCATTGGGCATATTCTGCTTTTCCTTGTTAGCTGTCAAATCCGGGATTTGTAAACTTCCGACTGACTTAAACTGGAAAGCCATTTTTGGTGTTGGACTTTTAGGCGGAATAGGATTTACCATGTCCATATTCATAACATTGCTTGCTTTTGATAATGAAACAACTATAAACAATGCAAAACTCATAATTCTGCTTTCCTCATTGGTTGCAGGAATTCTAGGTTACCTGAGTTTAAAACTAACATTGAAGTTGAAAACAAACGAAAATGAACATCAATAAAAAGATCCAAATAATTTGACAGCAACACCAGAATTCAATAAGCGGATTGCAAAACTATTTTTGCATCAGTTTATCGATACTATATCAGAAAAGTTGAGAGTAAGGGGAGAACAAAAGTGGAATTTTAATTGTCAATGCACACCTTATAACAGGTATTTACACTTAATGGTCTGCTAAACTAAACTTGAATTTGCTGAAAATTCTGATAAATATTTCGTCTTGATATTTAGCAATCTTCTTCAATCTCATAATTTATAAATCCGACTTATCAACAATTTGCCAAAAAGAACTCTGATAATTAAGCTTTTAGCCTGTTGATAACTTGTGTTTAAAAGTTGTTTATAACAACAGGTAAAATTATTTGGAAATCGTTTGTTCATGATATTATATTTGCATCATGAGTTTCGGCTCAAGGCATGAAATAACATGTTGAAATGTTCTTTGAAATACTGATACATCAAAAAAAGTCAATAGTTAAACACCAGAAACCAAATTCAAAGGTGAGGTTATTTTTAAGTAAAGAACGAACTGACTATTAAGACAAGCTATCTCCCAAATTGTTTGCGTAAGCGGGCAATGAGATACATAGCAATGCTAATGGTTTTAAGGTCTCTTGCATAAAAATTAATTCCCTGTGGGTTGACTCTCCAAATATAATTATGGTACGTTTGAAAAAAACGTAGCCCTGTCTTTCAGACAGTTAAGCCGGGTAGTCGGGAAGGGAAATTCTATAAAAGTAATTCGTTACTAATATTCATTTCCGGCCACAGAAGTAAGAACAGCAATGTTTCGAACCAGTGACAAAAAGTTCCGGGCGATGCAGTACAAAAAAATTAAAAGTCGCGGCGTTCAGTGTTTAATAATTTAAATGAGTTTATAATTGAACGAATTTTATTTTTTGGTAATACTACCAGGAGTAAAACAGTCAAAAGTAAATGAGTTGCATAAGTTCATGATTAATAGCAGTATTAGGATTGTACTTAAAGATAAAGCTGACAAAATCAGTCGGTCTGAAAGCAAAAAAAATTGACCGTGAAAACCGGAAAGCAGAAAACACCGTAAGGTGATGGACGTTTGAAAAGCATGAAACGGGAAAAATTGTCGGTAAGCGAATGCAAAAGGGTAACCAGGAACAGAAGCGAAACCGTAAAAAGCGTCAGATGATGAAGATCTTCAGGGTAATTCAACGATAATGAAGTGTCTGCAAAGACGCGGTAAATATCAGGATTAGAAACCATGCAAATGGTGGTAAGCCCGGAACGTCGGAAATGATAGCAAACAGCATTATCCGACTTTAATTTCATTGGTCAAACAACGAAAGTAAGGGTGCAGCATTTCAATTTCTATTGACAGGTGATTTGAGTGCTTTGAGCGGAAGTGATCCGACTGGGAATCTGTAAAAGGTGAAAGAGTTGAAACACAAATGCTTTGCGAAAACAGGTTATAAAAACAACTGAGAAATCAGTTGAAATAAAAAACCTGATATAATTCGGAAATTGTCAACAAGTAGTTTTGTAAAAAACTGCATACAACAAGCCGGATTTAGTAAAGTAAAAAACGAATCAAAGACAGAAATGGCTGCAAACCCTGGTTGCGAAGTAGGAGAAAATGGACAAATTGGTTAAACAGTTTGGAAAATTAATCCGAAGCAGAAAGAATCAACAGCAGTTAGCAAGGTAAAACCCAGCGAACTAAAACAGATCCAAATCAAACTCATGGTGGCTTAATCAGTATACAAAGATCTCAACAATATATTTCGTGTACAAAGAGGGTGCTGTAAAAGGCACCCTCTTACTGTTTTATAAAGGTTGGAGTAATTAAGCTTTCCTGCATTCTACTATTACTTTTCTTTCGTCTGACAGTGTGCAGGCAAATAAATACACATCACCTCCTTCTTTAATTTTCAATTTTTTACGGAGATTGTCAACGGACAGGGGAAAATTGCGGGTTGAGATATTAGCTTTCGGAGTATTATCAGCCAATTCTTTTAATTCCAGTTTGGAGCTTCCCCATACTTTCTGTACTTCAAAAATCCGTCCGGGGAATTCAAGTGATAATTCAGGTGAAGTGTATAAATGTGTATTGAAGTGTATCTTACTCAAATTAAAATTATTTCCGATCAATTTGAATGCGCCGCTTTTCATAACGGAAGCATTGGGTTCGTAAAGGAATTTCTCAAGAGATGAAGTATAAGTTGCATTTGTATTGGTTTCATCTTCAGAATAAAACTCGAAAACCTGATCAGGTTTGTTTCTACTTATATTTATCGTTCTGATTTTCTTATTATTACCTGCATTTAGTGTCAGAATAAGCAATACTTCTTTGCATTCGTTGTCAACACTGATTATATGAATCTCCGAAGTATCAGGTAATTCACGTACAGCAGCTGAAATATCAAGCATCGGAGAGAGTTTTATCATCACTTTATCTGACTTATCAAGCAGGAGTGAAGAAAGGGTTGAAACATCCGGTTCGCAATCGGATAGGAAAACCACTTTTTTGCCACTCTCGTTACGTCTTGCCGGATCAATAAAAATCCAATCCACAGGTGACATTTCACTTATAAATAATTCCGATTCTGTATTAAAAACATCAATATTTTTCTGTCCCAAAACCTTGAAATTATGTTCGGCAATTTCGCAAAGTTCTGCATTTCGTTCAATATAAGACACTTGCTCAAAACGATGTGCTAAAAAATAGCAATCAATTCCGAATCCGCCAGTTAAGTCAGTTAATGTTTTTCCTTCGCAAAGCGATGATTTGTATTTAGCTGTTGATTCTGAAGAACTTTGCTCCAACGAGAGTTGAACGGGGTATAAAATGTCATTTTGTTGAAAAAAGAAAGGTATTTTAGACTTTATTTTCTGTTTCCCGTTTATTTGACGTATAGCCAACGGCATATCAACCAACGGGAAACGAGCTGATTGAAGGGATAATTGATGGATATTATCATCAACATGTTCTGAAATAAATTTTCGCGTTTCCTCGTTCATTGATTACCAGTTTTTTGGTTCAAAATTACATAAAAAATTCAGGAACAGAAAAGTCAAGACATCGTTTTATAAAAAACGGTATTTGAAACTAAATTCAAACACCGTTTCTTATTTCTGTTATTGGTTTTACCACATTAATACAACCCTGAAATTCATATCTCCCGGAGGATCAACTGCAAAATCGGAATTAGTTACCCTAATATTCATTCCGCCTACAGAATAATCACAATCAATTGTTCGTGTCCAGAGATGTCCTGCTGTATCTTGATTATGCTGAACATAAGGCAAAATAAGCTGTGAATTGGTAAATTCTAAGTATGAAATAACTGTACCGCTATTATATACAAAAGCAGTTATTTCCGGCATTGAAAAATGACAGGAATAATATAACCCATTATTATCAGTACTTGCTACCCAATCGGTACTTTTGGCAGCCAAATTGATAACTTTCATGCTTTGAGGTCCGTTTGATTGTTGACAGGAAGCAAAAAGGAATGAAATTGCAATAAATAAATATACTTTCTTCATACAATAAATGTTTTTATGGGTTTATAAATAATACTAACAATTGCATTCTTACAAAAGTTGTGCCTTTTAATTGAATAAAAAGTTGAAAAAATAATTGTATTTATAATGTGTTTATTTTCACTCATATAGTATTTTAAAAATAATTTTTTGTATATTTTTGAATAAGAACCAGTTCTTACAAGTAAATATTTTCTTACTTTTGCAACTGATTTTGGTATCGAAACAATCATCATTGTTGAGATAAAAGGGAATCCGGTCAAATTCCGGAACAGTACCCGCTGCTGTAGGCTCCATTTCAAACGTATTGAACAACACTTTTGCCACTGGTTTTTTCAGTGAACAGTAAACAGTAAGCAGTAAACAGTCCTAAAAAAACTGATAACTGATAGCTGATAATTGATAACTGAATTCGGGAAGGCGTTCAAATACGGGAGTAAGTCAGAAGACCTGCCATTTTCAGATAATATAGTTTTTTGCTTTCGGGATTAATAGCAAAAAGAATGTGGACACATCCGTGCGTACATTTTCTTTCGTTTTTTATTGTTGTTATTTGTTGTATCCCTTTTGCATTGGCGTATTGTATTGTGTCAATTAAATTTTATATAACTAATAATCAACAATTCAAAAAGAATGAAAACAAGCAGATTAATTTTGGCCGTATGTATTTTAGGACTCGTATTAGTATCATGTGAACCAACCGAAAAGCCTCAAACAAAATTTTCG
>CAIYTJ010000100.1 GCA_903929065.1 uncultured Bacteroidales bacterium
AATGATTGGGATTTAAGTTCGATAATATTATGATAATAGACAAAATACAACTCAACGGAATTCAATACAATCGGGAATATCTCTCCGAACTTCATTTTAAAGATGAACCGGAAGATTCATGGCGGAATGCCATTTATCATTTTCTGGTAAATTGGTTTGACGATTCGGATTCGATTATTACACATACTACCGGTTCCACCGGTAAACCAAAAGATATCAGGTTACGGAAAACATCCATGATCAATTCCGCCCGCATGACCAATCATTTTTTCAAACTGAATGCCACGAGTACGGTTTTGTTATGCATGCCGGCCGCGTATATTGCCGGAAAAATGATGCTGGTACGGGCTTTGGTAAGTGGTTTTAATCTGTTGACCGTGGAACCTTCCGCCAATCCGTTTGAAAATCTGAATCAACCCGTTGACTTTACTGCTATTACACCCTATCAACTTTTTCAATCGGCCGAAAGTCTAATAAAAGGACAGGTTAGAAAAATTATTGTCGGTGGTAGTCAGGTTACAGGTAAGCTGGAAGAACTGGTTTCAAACATTCCATCCGAACTGTATGAAACATACGGCATGACCGAAACCTGTTCGCACATTGCTTTGCGCCGGTTTAATGGAAAAGAGAAGTCGGAGTATTTTACTGTGCTCGGAGGTATTGAAATTCATCAGACAAAGCGAGGTTGCCTGGTCATTGATGCTCCGCATTTACTGGAATATGAAATACAAACAACCGATGTTGTAGAAATAATAAGCGAAAATTCCTTCCGCTGGCTGGGACGCGCCGACTCTGTAATAAATTCGGGTGGCGTTAAAATTTATCCGGAACAGGTTGAAAAAAAGCTGGAAGGAATTATTCCCACCAGTTATTTTATAACGTCATTACCCGACCAGTTATTAGAGAACAGAGTTGTGTTGGTTATAGAATCAGAATCTTTAACTGCCAATCAGGAACTGGATTTGAAATTAAAAATCCAACCCTTGCTCCACAAGTTCGAATTCCCAAAACACATTTATTATCTTCCAGCTTTTGTCTATTCCCAAAACAATAAATTATTGCGAAAAGAAACATTATCAAAAGCTTTAATTCCTGAATCAGGAGAAAGTAGTATTTGGTGAGGTGTTTATTTCCCGGTTGATAGCAAAAAATCCTTATTGAAGCTTTTATGTTCCATCGAAGAACCTCCACGCATTGCATTTTGCATTTCCCCATTCATTTCGCTTCCCGGCATTTCGCCCATATTTCCACCCGGCATTTCATTACCCATACCACCGCCATTCATTTCACCGCCACCATGCATTCCTCCCATTCCTCTTCCGCCGCCATACATTCCACCACCCATTCTACCATGCATCTTTTTGATTTCATTCATCGATAAATCATTTACGTTTACCTGTAGCTGCATGGGAACAGTGGCAATAGTTTCGATTTTATAATTATCTCCGAATAATTCCCGTAACGGAATACGAACTTCATAGGTAGCTAAATCGCGTGGTGATTTACTACGGGCAAAACAAATACTGTTTTCGTCTTTCTTTTCGGAGGTAATCAACCCATTTGTATACTGAAATCCATCCAGCATAGCCGTATCTTTCAATACAATTTCGGGTTGAGAAACGGATTTATCCACTAAACGCTGGCTTCCACCTTCCTGGCCGTTAATCATTTGTGGAAGTTCTGTTCTTTTATTCGGTTGAAAAACGATTTCTGTTTTAACAGGAGTGGATGTCTTTAATTTGAAACGGATGGAGAAACCTGCCTTCAACAATTGCATTTGAATGCCCCGGTCACCTGCTTTGAGTATAAAATACAGGTTCTTGTCATCATTTCTGAACTCATACTTGATGTTTGATTCCGAATTAAAAAAACGCGGAAGTACTCCCCAATCGGAACCCTGACCATCTATAACCATAGGTTGTGTCTGCCACTTGGCAGTGCTTACCTGAGCATAACAAGTCGAGAAACAAGTCACAAAGCTCAGAACAATAAATCCAAAAAGTTGTTTCATATTTGATTTATAATAATTTGATAGCTATATAATTGTGTGAATTTCATATTTTCAATTGGAAAGAACGATTAATAGAATATAATAGTTAACTTTGTCACAAATGTAGTTGACTTTTTGTGAACCAATTTAATTCTGATAAATAATTACAAAATATTATCCAAAATAAGTCGACTTTTATTTTTATATACAAAAATCACAACAAAATGAGACAATTACCTCCCCAATCCAATCCTTCTTTCGGATTTTCCGAGAGTCCGTTCGGTGAATGTTGCATCGTCTTTTCTAACGATGGAATTTGTGCTCTCACTTTCCCTGAAAACCATGAAAGTGCTTATTCCGATTTAGATTATCGTTTTCCTGAAACCGATTTCTCACAAAATGATGATAAAGCAGCACTCCTTGCACAGCAAATTTTCAAAAATGGCGAAAGACCTGCATTACATCCCATTGGTACTGATTTCCAGCAAGCTGTATGGGAGGCCCTGAAACAAATTCCTTCCGGAAGTACAACCACTTATGCCCAGATAGCGGAAAAAATAGGCCGCCCCAAAGCCGTTCGTGCAGTGGGAACCGCTATTGGTGCCAACCCGATTGCCTTTTTAATTCCCTGCCACCGCGTTATCCGTACGGATGGCAGCCTGGGTGGTTATCGTTGGGGATTGGACTGCAAAAAAAGAATTCTGGAGTGGGAAAAAAAATAATTTTTATAGAAAGAACAAATCATAAACTTTTCCAATCGTAATCGATTAAAATTTCGGATTACGTGGTAAAATTATTCAGTCTTTAAACTAGTTCCGGATTAGCACGACACTTGTCAAACTCCTCAAATTATCAATTTTGTAACACTGCCATTTTATTATACTAAAAAGGTTAAAGAAAAACGGGAAAAATTTGTTTAATTAAGAATATAAGTAGTATTTTTGCAGGAGAAAAGATTATATAATTCAATTTACTACTCAATCATATTAACCAATTAAATTCAACATCAAATGGAACAAATTCCTTATTACATTATCGGAGTATTTATTCTGATAGTTATTGTGTCTGGTTTTGTAACCGTCAATCAGGGCACCGTGGCAGTTATTACAGTTTTCGGTAAGTACCGTCGTATTATGGCGCCGGGTTTGAACTTCAAAATCCCGCTTATTGAGCTGGTTTACAAACGTATTAGTATTCAAAACCGTTCGGCTGAACTGGAATTTCAGGCTGTATCGCAAGATCAGGCTAATGTGTATTTTAAAGCCATGTTGCTTTATGCAGTTTTTAATCAGGCCGAGGAGACTATTAAAAATGTAGCCTTTAAGTTTGTCGATGATCGCAGCTTTATGCAGGCTTTGATTCGTACCATCGAAGGAACGATTCGTAGTTTTGTGGCTACAAAGAAACAAGCTGAAATTCTCGGACTTCGTACGGAGATTATTCAGGAAGTGAAGAAACATTTGGATGACACGTTGGAACAATGGGGTTTCCACATGATTGACATTCAGCTGAACGATATTACGTTTGACGAAGAAATCATCAAATCCATGTCGCGCGTGGTGGCTTCGAACAACCTGAAAGCTGCTGCTGAAAATGAAGGACAGGCTTTGTTGATTACCCGTACCAAAGCTGCCGAAGCTGAAGGAAATGCGATTAAAATTTCAGCCCTTGCTGAAAAAGAAGCTGCCCAGCAACGTGGACAAGGTATTGCTTTGTTCCGGGAAGAAGTCGCCAAAGGTATGGCACTGGCTGCTAAGGAAATGACCGATGCCGATTTGGATGCATCGTTCCTTCTTTTCAGCATGTGGACGGAAGCAATTAAACATTTTGGCGAAACCGGCAAAGGAAACGTGATCTTCCTGGATGGTTCCACCGACGGAATGAATAAAACCATCAATCAAATGATGGGAATGATGAAGACGACTGAAAACGCAAAATAAATTATTCGAATCTATAAAGCCACTCCCGGGGGAATTTTTCCTGGAGTGGTTTTGTGGTTTAAGTAATCCCGAATCTGTTTTTTACTCTTTCCGATAAATGATTTATCAGTGCCCGTAAACAATGACTATGTAAATCATGTTTCATAAAATTATATACAATCCCACAGAAATTTATTTAAGCTACAAAATTCAATTAATTTACCAACAAAATGAAAAAAATAATCTCTTCCGTTTTCTTCACCCTCATGGGTATTTCATTAATGGCTCAGGCACCTGTGACTCTCAAATTGAACCTTGTAAAAGGAAAAACCTATACTGTGAAAAGTACCAGCAAACAAACCATACAGCAGACTGCCAATGGCCAGACTTTTAATATGGATATTACGTCCAATTCGGTTACCAGCTACAAAGTGCTTAAACAAGAGAACGATATTATGGACATTGAATTCAAATTCGATACCATTGCTACCAAAATCAGCTCGGTAATGTTTACCAAAGAAATGAATTCAGCTAAACTGGGAAGTAAAGAACCAATTGATAGAATCATGAACAAAATGAGCCAGAATACTATCATTGCCAAAATCTCTACCAGTGGAAAATTTGTTGATTTTGTGACTTATACCAAGTTTAAAGACAACGTGATGTTTGTATTGGATTCAATTCCGGCAGGCAAAAAGGATCAGGCAAAAACGCAAGCTGAAGCATTGATAAAAGAATCGGCCGTAAAAAGCATGATTGAACCGTTGTTTGCTTATCTTCCTGAAAAACCGGTAAAAATTGGCGACAGTTGGGAAACATCCTTCCTGCAATCGGCCAATAATGTATCCATGCTTTGCATGAATACATTTGCATTAAAATCAGTGGAAAATAATGTGGCAGCCGTATCGGGCAAATCCGAAATAGAATCCATTCCTTCCACCGATCCGAATGCCCAAATGTCGCAGGAATTGACAGGAAATATCACTTTTGACTGCACCATGGATATGGCAACCGGACTTCGGTTGAAAAACACCTCCAAAGGGCACATTGATGGTACCACAACTATGAAAAGCAATGGCAATGAGATGAAAATGCCAATGAAACTGGATTCGGAATCAGTATCAGTCATGTTGAAATAATAACGGGAATTAATAGTTACTTAAGTATTGAAGGAATGAATAAAATTCTTATTGTATTGTTGTGTTTTGTTTCGTTGAATATTAGTGCCCGCCAGGTAATTACAGGAAACCTCACCGACAAAGAAACCACAAAACCGGTAGAAGGTGCAAGTGTCGAACTCTTACAATTGCCGGACAGCAGCCTTGTTGATCAGGCCAACACCAACTCTGAAGGTTTTTTTATCTTTTATAAAGCCGATACGATTAAAACATATTGCCTGCGGATAAAACATTTAGTATACAAAACCACCTTGTTTTCTGTTCCGCGAAAGAAAAGCATGATGAATAGTGTAGGTGTTATTCCATTAGACCCGAAAACCTACAACTTTAAGGAAGTGGTTGTAAGCGGCTCCAAAGTAAAAGTAACGGAACTGGGTGACAGAACCATCTATGCTATACCCGATGGATTTAAAAAGACTTCTACGGATGGATTGGATGTTTTACGGAAAGTTCCTTCGGTGCAGGTGGATTATTTGAACGAAAACATAACGGTGAATGGTAAAACAAACATCAAAATTGAAGTAGATGGCATAACCCGCGATAAAGAATACCTGAAACGGTTACATCCTTCACAGGTTGATAAAATGGAAGTAATAACCAGTCCTTCGGGGAAATACGATGCTGACGTTGATGCGGTAATTAATATCGTGACCAATCCTGCTATGCGTTATGGTCTTAAAGGAATGATAAATGCAATGGCAATGCCAATCAGCGGCCAATCGTATATGGGTCGTGGAGCAGCCAGTCTGGATTATGGATTGGAAAAAATATCCTATTATGTAGCTGGCAATGGTATGCTTCAACACTTTGGTATTAATACCGAAATGGAACGTAAAGCAGGAATAAACGACTTGCAGCGGAATAGTACAATTGGAATCAAAGGTAATAATCAGAACGTCAATGCAGGATTGATTTACGATCCGGACGAGTTCAACGACATCAACCTAAATGTGGCTTATAACGGAAATGCATCAAATCCGAACGGTTCTATAGCTAGTCCGAATAGTGATGCCATAAGTTATAACCAGACAAATGGGATTATGAGCAGTATTTCCCGAACGCTTACCAATTCGACAAGCAATTCGGATGGACTGACTTCTTCGCTGTTTTACAAGCATAAGTTCAACAAGAAAAATGCACACGGTTTTGAAGTGGAACTGAATTATTACAACAGTCTGAATAATAATTCTTCCACCGATTTCCAGAATATTAATTACAATCCATTAGACACTACGAAGGAAATTTATAGAACTCCCTGGCTAAATGAAAAAAGCATTACCAACACTCAAAACCTGAAAGGGCAAACAAATTATACCCTGCCTTTTGATAGTGTATATAACTTTAATGTTGGTATAAGCGGCAATTATAATAAGTTTACCATAAACAATACCAGTACGCTCGGTCAGGTTCCAAACCTCGATTACAGCAATTTGTTGCTTGGTGGTTATGCCGAGTTATCTAGAAATTTTAAACAGGGAAGCGTAAAAATTGGTTCACGATTCGAAACCTCGCATGTGGTGATTAATACAACTGCAAACAGCGATTATTTCTCACCGCTTCCGTATGCGAACGGTAATTTTAAGTTTGATGACAACAATAGTATTAAACTTTCTTATTCAAGAAGGGTAATCAGACCCAGCTCAGGACAACTTAATCCGCTGGTAAGTGTTGTTGACAGCCAAACAATAAGCCGTGGAAATATTAATCTGAAACCAGCCTATAGGGATAATTTCCAGTTCACCTACAATTTGAAAGTGAACATTGACAAAGTAACTATTAATCTGGCACCACAACTTTTTTACGAGTATAAAACAGGACTTATTCAGAATATAATAAGCCAAATTCCGAATAC
>CAIYTJ010000101.1 GCA_903929065.1 uncultured Bacteroidales bacterium
AGTCAGCATTTTATATATTCGGAAGTTGAATTATTGGCGGCTTTGCCGCCAATCATTCAACTTAACCCAGACGCCATAAAATTCTTTCATTCAGAGCGAAGCGAAGAATCTAATACTCTAAACTAAATAACAATAAGCTGTAAAATCAATTTTTTCAATCCTTTTCCTAACAAGCTCTTTGTCAATCAAACAATTATTTGTATCTTTGCAGCCGCTTTAATAAAAATAGAATATACAAATAATTAAAAAGCTAACAAACAGTATGTTAAACCATTATGAAACCGTTTTCATTCTAACTCCCGTTTTGTCTGATGTCCAGATGAAGGAAGCGGTAGAAAAATTCAAAGCCATCTTGACAGAAAATGGCGCAAAAATTACCAATGAAGAAAATTGGGGATTACGCAAATTGCAATATCCAATCCAAAAGAAATCGACTGGTTTTTATTCGTTGCTTCAATTTGATGCAGAATCTACAGTAATCGCTGCGCTGGAAACCCAGTACCGTCGCGACGAACGTGTGTTACGTTTCTTATCGTTCCGTTTGGACAAATATGCGTTCGAATACGCCGAAAAAAGAAAGAGTCTTAAATCTAAAGAAGTAAAGGAGAACTAAACCATGGCAGCTAACAACGGAGATATCAGATATTTAACTCCACCCTCAGTAGATGTAAAAAAGAAAAAATACTGTCGTTTCAAAAAAAGCGGTATTAAATTCATCGATTACAAAGATGCGGAATTTTTGAAAAAATTTCTGAACGAACAAGGAAAAATCCTTCCACGTCGCCTTACCGGTACTTCGTTGAAATATCAACGTAAAGTAGCTCAAGCAGTTAAAAGAGCACGCCACATCGCGTTGCTTCCTTATGTAACCGATATGATGAAATAATTAAGAAGGAGGAAAAAGTATGGAAATTATATTAAAAGAAGATGTAAGTAACTTAGGTTACAAAGGCGATATCGTGAAAGTGAAGGATGGTTACGGACGTAACTTCCTGATTCCGACAAAAAAAGCTATTTTGGCTACAGTACCAGCTAAAAAAATGTTGGCAGAAGATTTGAAACAACGCGCTCACAAACTGGAAAGTCTGAAAAATGCTGCTATTGAACTGGCAGACAAATTGAAAGATGTAGTTTTGACCGTTGGAGCAAAAACCAGTACAACCGGTAAAATTTTCGGTGCAGTTGGTCCTATTCAGGTTGCTGATGCATTCGAAAAAGCAGGTTTTACAGTTGATCGTAAAGTTATTGTACTTAAAGATGCCGTTAAAGAAATCGGCTCTTATAAAGCTACATTGAAGCTTCACAAAGAAGTAACTATTGAAGTTGCTTTCGAAGTGGTAGCTGAATAAGTTTTCAATTCAAAATCAAGATAAAGCCCGATTCACGTAATGTGTGTCGGGCTTTTTTATTTAAAATATTTCAATTTATTTCTTTCAGTGCATTGGAACTTCCATAACCAGCAATTTACTCAAGGTATTTGCCATTATTTCAATTGATTCTGTTTCACTCACGCCAAGTCCATCGCGGCGATTGAGCTTTTGTCCTGCAATAGTTACTTCGCCTTCAATAACAAAAAAATAAACACCATTTTTCGGGTCTTTTAGTTCATATTTCCCGTCCCAACCCTCGGATAAATCGCCCAAATGAAACCATGCATTCTGATGAATCCACACACCCTGATCGTTTGGATTTGGTGAGAGAATCTGATAAAGTTCATTCGGTTTTTCAATTTCAGCAAGCGAAATCTGATCATATCTTGGTGTTACGTTTCTTTTGTTGGGGAAAACCCAGATTTGAAGGAAACGAACTTCTTTATCCTTATTTTTATTGAATTCGCTATGTGTAATGCCTGTTCCGGCACTCATAACCTGAATTTCGCCGGTGGAAATGACTCCATGATTTCCCATGCTGTCTTTGTGTTCAAGGTCGCCAAAGAGCGGAATGGAAATGATTTCCATGTTGTCGTGCGGATGCGTTCCGAAACCTTCGCCGGCAGCCACCCGGTCATCGTTCAACACCCGGAGCATTCCAAACTGAACCCGTTCAGGATCATAATAATCGGCAAAACTAAAAGTATGATGGGTGTCGAGCCAGCCATGATTGGCATGTCCGCGTGATTCGGATATGTGCAAAACTGTTTTCATTGGATTTAATATAGTTTTAAATAAACTCTTAAACAAATAATCTCTTACAAAGTTTTAACTTGACATTTATTTTTTTCAAAATTTGTCGAAAAAATTGAGAATTTATTATTCTGGAAATGAATAATTATTTTCGTGTGCGGACACGGTTTAAGAATCAAAAAATTGATTTATTCACATAAAATCACATTTAATTTGCACAATGAGTTGTCTTTTGTGCAAATATTAGTATTATTTAAACATAATCTTACTGTTTTCGTGTTGGTCGACCAATTATTTTTATTACTTTTGTGGCGCAATTAGGATTTGACATCTCTACATTGCAAAATTTTCAAAAGTAACCTTTTTGATTAATTGAAAAAATTGAATTTCTTGGATTTTTTGAAATTAAATCAGCCAACCGCCCTTTCTTTCGGGAAACTATATTCATTCAACATGGTATATAGATCTTCCTGATTCAACTCCGTCACCCAAATTGACAACAATTCAACCGGTTTTTGAAAACCGGATCCGGATATTCTCAGATCAATAATATACAATCAAAAAAAATATAAATCAACTCATACCGTGCACGAATCAACTCATCATCACGCTGAAACCTTTAAATCAAAAGTGGAAGAAGCAATCGGAGTGACCGTTTCGCATTGCTATCAATGTGGAAAATGTACTGCCGGATGTCCGCTTAACGAAGAGATGGACATTATGCCCAACCAGCTTTTACGCATATTACAGGCAGAAATGCCCGGATACGAAGAAAAAATACTGAGCTCGCTTTCCATTTGGCTTTGTCTGGCATGCGATACGTGCTACAGCCGCTGTCCGCAGGAGGTTTTGCTGTCGAAAGTAATGGATTACCTGCGTCAGGAATCGCTCCGTCAAAATAAAGTGAATCCGAAAGCAAAAGACATCTTAAGTTTCCACAAGGCATTTTTGAATTCAGTGAAAATGAATGGCAAACTTCATGAAGTAGGTTTGACTATCGATTACAAACTACGTTCATTGAATTTAATGCAGGATGTAATGTTGGCACCTTCGATGGCAGCAAAAGGCAAACTGGCTATTTTTCCGCATCAGGTTCAAAACACGAAAGAGATAGCTAAGATTTTCAAGAAAATAACCGATAGCGAAGGAGGAAAACAATGAGAATAGGATATTATCCCGGTTGTTCGCTCGAAGGTTCGAGTAAAGAATACAACGATTCACTTTTTGCGGTGGCCGAAAAATGCGGTGTTACGCTCGAAGTGATTAAAGACTGGAGTTGTTGTGGAGCTTCGGCAGCACACAATCTGAATCACGATTTGGCACTGGCACTTCCGGCACGTACGTTGGCACTTGCCGAAAAACAAGGATTGGAAGATATCGTTGTTCCGTGCGCTGCTTGTTATAGCCGCATTGCAGGAACAAAAAATGAAATCAGCAACAATATAGCCGTGAAAGCTAAAATTGAAGGTTACATTGATTTGAAACTAACTGCTGACGTAAAAATCCTAACTGTTTTTGAATTCCTTCAGAAATATATTTTCCCAACAGTGGATCAACATATCGTCAACAAACTGAATCAAAAAGCAGCTTGTTATTACGGTTGTTTGTACACGCGTCCTAAAGAAATTGCAGCGGTGGAACAAATTGAAAACCCCATGGAAATGGACGAAGTGATGGCTAAAGCCGGAGCAACTCCTATCGATTGGGCATTTAAAACCGAATGTTGTGGAGCCGGACTTTCCGTTTCGCGAACCGACATTGTGGCCAAGCTTTCGGGTAAAATCATTGAAGATGCAGCCGACCGTGGTGCAGAATCTATCGTGGTGGCTTGTCCGATGTGTCACATGAACCTGGACATGCGCCGTCCCGAAATCAAAAAGCAATTGAAAAAAGACATCAATATTCCCGTGTTGTTCATTACCCAGGCGTTGGGACTGAGCATGGGCATTCCGGCCGATAAACTTGGACTGAACAAGCATTATGTGCCGACTGATAAAGTAGTTAACTGTATAGTAAAAATGGAGGCTTAAAAGATATGGCAAGAATTGGAGTTTTTATCTGTCACTGCGGCGAGAATATTTCAGCAACAGTTGATGTAGCCAAAGTAGCTGAGAAAGCCGGAAAACTTTCGGGCGTAGCCTTCAGTGTGGACTATAAATATATGTGTTCCGATCCGGGACAAACCCTCATTATTGAGGCCATCAAAGAACATAAACTGACCGGAATTGTGGTGGCGGCCTGTTCGCCACGTATGCACGAAGGAACGTTCCGCAAGGCAGCCGAAAAAGCCGGCATCAATCCGTATTTCTGCGAAATGGCCAATATCCGCGAGCATGTTTCGTGGGTTCATCCAAAATCGGATGCCACGACACAGAAAGCATTGGATATTGTTCGCACCATGGTGGCCAAAGTAAAGAAAAATGCAGCACTGTTCCCGATTAAAGTTCCTGTTACCAAAACCGCATTGGTTATTGGCGGTGGTATTGCCGGAATTCAAGCCGCACTGGACATTGCCAATGCCGGACATCAGGTGATAATGGTGGAAAAGAAACCTTCCATCGGCGGTCACATGTCGCAGCTTTCGGAAACTTTCCCAACGCTGGACTGCTCTCAATGTATCATGACACCACGTATGGTGGAAGTGGCTCAACATCCAAATATCACCTTACATACTTACGCCGAAGTGGAAAGCGTTTCGGGATTTGTGGGCAATTTTGATGTAAAAATCAAGATGAAAGCCAAAAGCGTGGACTATAAAAAATGTACCGGTTGCGGTGCTTGCTGGCAGAAATGCCCGAGCAAGAAAATTCCGGATGAATTCAACGAAGGAATGGGATTCCGCACGGCCATTTACTCACCGTTTCCACAAGCTGTTCCCAACAAACCGGTGATTGACCGTCCAAATTGTACGTATTTCACCAAAGGTGGAAAATGCGGACTTTGTAAAAAGGTTTGTCCGGCTGATGCAATCAATTACGATGCCGTGGATGAATTTATCGACGTAAAAGTGGGTGCTATCATAACGGCTACTGGATTTGATTTGAAACATGCCGACTTCTTCCCCGAATACGGTTACGGCAAATTCAAGGATGTGATCGATGGCATGCAATTCGAACGATTGGCTTCGGCTTCCGGTCCGACTGCCGGTGAAATTCGCCGTCCTTCGGATGGAAAAGTTCCGGAAAAAATAGTGTTTGTAGCCTGTGCCGGATCACGCGACAAAGCCAAAGGCATTGAATATTGCTCCAAAATATGCTGTATGTACACGGCCAAACACGCCATGTTGTACAAACACAAAAACCACGAAGGCAAGGCATACGTATTCTACATGGACATTCGTGCCGCCGGAAAAGATTACGACGAATTCGTTCGCCGCGCCATTGAAGAAGACGAAGTGCAATATATCCGCGGACGTGTTTCGCGCATTTACGAGAAAAACGGAAAGCTGATTGTCAAAGGTGTGGATACCTTGATGAATGGCGAACCGGTGGACATTGAAGCCGATATGGTGGTTCTTGCAACGGCCGTTGTAGCCAATATTGAAGCCGAATCATTGGCACAAAAGCTGCATATCAGTTACAATAAACATAAGTTCTTTGCGGAAGCGCACCCAAAACTGAAACCCGTGGAAACAAACACCGCCGGCATTATGTTGGCAGGAGCTTGCCAAAGTGCCAAAGATATTCCGGAATCCGTTTCGCAAGCATCGGCCTCGGCCAGCAAAGCCATTGGCCTTTTTTCGAGCAACGAATTGACCCGTGAACCAATCGTAGCGGTGGTAAACCGTCAGGCACCGCCTAACTTTACCAGCTGTACCGGTTGTTTGCTTTGCCAGGAAGTGTGTCCGTACCATGCCATCGAAACTGAAGATATCAAGGATCGTGGCGGTAATCTGATCAAGAGAGCAGCCCGCGTAAATGCCGGACTGTGTCAGGGCTGTGGAACGTGTGTGGCCATGTGTCGCAACAAATCCATTGACCTGCAGGGATTCTCCAACGACCAGATGTTGTCGGAGGTAATGGCGTTGTTGAACGCATAAAAAACATTCCGGAAAGTTAGAAAAGTACTGAAAAGTGGCATTTATATACTGAAAAGTGGGATGTTGGTACTGAAAATTGAGATGTAGCTGCTGAAAAATGCAATGTGGATACTGAAAAACGGGAGGTCGGTAATGAAAAATGAGTTGTAGCTACTGAAAAGCGGTATGTCGACACTGAAAAATGTGATGCTATTACTGAAAAATGCAACAATTCATGAAATGATTGGATTTTCATCCGAAAAATAATTTTCAGTTATAAAACAAGTATTTAATTTACGCGAATCAGAATTCGCGAAACCAAATAAAAACATATCAACATGGATTTTGAACCAAAAATAGTGGCTTTTGTCTGCAACTGGTGTACCTACGCCGGTGCCGACCTTGCCGGAACAAGCCGAACCAAATACGCCACCAACGTGAGCATTATCCGCTTTCCATGCACGGGCCGTATTGATTTTATGTTGCTGATGAAAGCATTTGAAAACGGTGCCGACGGCATTATCGTTTCGGGTTGCCACCCCAATGACTGCCATTACACCTCGGGTAACTTTCACGCGCGCCGCCGCTGGATTGTGTTCCGCTCCCTGCTCGATTTTATGGGATTTGACACCGACCGCATCACGTTTTCGTGGGTTTCGGCTGCCGAAGGAACCAAATGGGCCGGACTTGTGGACGAAACAACCGAAAAAATCCGCGAAAAAGGACCTTTTACCGAATTCAAGAAACTGGATTATTCAATCTTAGAAAAAATTGAAAATGACGTCGTTACAGAATAAAGTTACCGAATTGTTCGAAAACGGAACAATCAACCTGTTGATCGGGTTCAAAGAAGCCATTCACAAACTGCCTGTGCCTTGTTTTATCGACAATGTGTCGCAAGTAGAGCAGCTTATTTTCACGCCTTCGTGCAAAGGAAACCTGTCGGTTTACCTGCACAAAACGGAAGTGAAACAAGCCAAAAAAGTCGGCATTCTGGCTAATACAGCTACGTTGCGTGCCATCGTTCAGCTCGTTTCGGAAAATCAGTTGGGTGATATTGAAAAAACCGTTATCACGCTCAATACAAATGGCGAACTGGTGGTTTTCGCCACCATGGACGAACTGGAAGCCTATGTGCAGGCTAATTTTCCAGAACTAAGCGAAGAAGATAAAAAGCTCCTCGACCAACTGAACGCGATGAGCCGCACCGAACGCTGGCAATACTGGACCGAGCAATTCTCGGCTTGCGTAAAATGTTACGCCTGTCGTGCCGTTTGTCCAATGTGTTATTGTTCCAGTTGCACAGTAGAAGGCAACCAACCACAATGGATCAAAGTTTCGTCGGAAACCACAGGAAACCTGGAATGGCATACCATGCGCGCCATGCATCTGGGCGGTCGATGCATCAATTGCGGCGAATGCGGCCGAATTTGTCCCGTTGGAATTCCGGTTCACATGCTTACCGTGAAAATGAATCAGGATATCGAAGCCGAATTCGGTGCCAAAACCGGATTCTCAGTCAAAAACGGATATGCGCTAAACAGCTTTAAACCGGGAGATAAAGAACAATTTATAAAATAGACCCCTAGCCCCTAAAGGGGGATAAGAATATGGAAATAAAAAATATTAAATCGACCAATATACCTGCATTTTTCGACCAAATGATCAAGTCGGGAAAAGTAGTAATAGCTCCGGTGTTGAAGAAAAGCGGAAAAGTGTTTTTCGAAGCGGTACAATCCTACGATCAGGTTTCGACCGATTATATCCAGACCGGATTCTCGGCTAAATCGGTTGTATTCCCGAAAGTGGAAGAATTGTTTTCGTTCAAAAAAGATGATGAAGGCATTGAAATCACCAACAACCTGCACACCATTCCCGAAACGGTGGTTTGGGGGCTTCGTCCGTGCGATGCTTCGGCTTTCAATTACCTGACCGAATTCTTTTTGAAAGAAAATCCAGATACTTACTTTACAGCCCGCAAGGAAAAAACTACGTTGATTGCCATTAGTTGTGCCAAAGCGGACAATGCCTGTTTCTGTACTTCGGTGGAGTTGAATCCGGGAAGCACTTCAGGCAGCGATATATTGCTTACTGCCATGGGCGAAAGCGTTTATATTGAATTGATCACCGAAAAAGGAAAAGCAGCTGTGGAAACGGCCGCTTCTTTATTCACGCCGGGTGAAGAAAAAAGCAAAGAGGAATTTCTAGCGAAAGTAACTTCCGTGTTTTCCATGGACGAAGTGAAAGTGCGCATCAAAACCGCTTACGACAGTGCCGAATGGAAACATGCCTCGATGGGTTGTTTCGGGTGCGGTGCCTGCGCATTTGCCTGCCCGACCTGTACCTGTTTCGACATTCAGGATGAAGGAACACAGGACAGCGGAAAACGCCTGCGTTGCTGGGATGCCTGCGGTTTCGGATTGTTTACCAAACATACTTCGGGGCATAATCCGCGTACCAACCAAACCGAACGCCGCCGTCAACGCCTTATGCACAAATTCAAATACTCGGTGGAAAATCTGGGTATCGTAAGTTGCGTAGGATGTGGACGTTGCATTCGGAATTGCCCGGCTCATTTGAATATTTTTGAAAATATATTGAGTGTTACAAAATAATTGGTAATTGGAAATTAATAAATTGGAAATTGAATAAAATGGAACCAAAAAATCAATATATTCCCTATAAAATGCGCATTGCCAACATCATTGAAGAAGCGCCGCTTGTTCAAACGTACCGGTTGGAATTTGTCGACGAAAAAGATGCTGCGCAATTCTCGTTCAAAGCCGGGCAATTTGCCGAATATGGCGTGTTTGGCGAAGGCGAAAGCACTTTTTGTATTGCCTCTTCGCCCACCCGCGAAGGTTACCTGGAATGCACTTTTCGCAGCAGCGGACGTGTGACCAAAGCGTTGGCGAACTGCGAACTGAATGACATTATCGGCCTGCGCGGTCCATTTGGCAACACGTTTCCCATCGAAGAATGGTACGGCAAAAACATCGTGTTCATTACAGGTGGTATCGGTCTTCCTCCGCTTCGTTGCCTGATCTGGAACTTGTTGGATCAACGCGAGAAATTCGGTGATATAACCATTTATTACGGTGCCCGCACGGTGAATGATTTGGTGTACAAAGAAGAACTGGAAGAATGGAAAAACCGTTCGGATGTGAATCTTTTCCTTACCGTTGATCCGGGAGGCGAAACCCCCGACTGGAAAGGATTAGTAGGCTTTGTGCCCACTATTCTGGAACAAAATCCACCTAAAAGCGAAAACTCGGTAGCCATTATTGCCGGTCCTCCGATTCTGATTAAAATGGGAATGCCGATTCTGGGTAAAAACGGATTCGAAAACAACAACATTTACACCACGCTCGAAAATCGTATGAAATGCGGCGTCGGCAAATGCGGACACTGTACGGTTGGTAAAACTTATGTTTGCAAAGACGGACCGGTATTTACTTACGACGAAGTGCTGAACATGCCTCCGGAATATTAGACTCCCGATAATAATATTAAAAATCCCGAAATTCAAAAAAGAGTTTCGGGATTTTTTATTCAGACAATTGAATATCAGTCAGCCAATGACCTAGAGCGTGTACTTGTTCATGTTTTCTTAGTCCTCAATTATTATATTATTTTCTTTGTCAAATTGTTTTTGTTCTATTTCTGTCATACGTTTTCTAAATAGTCTAATAGTATATCCTCCACGTAATTTTCCCTTTTCAATATACATCCAATCACTAATTTTGTCATTATCGATTTTAATTGTATCACCGATTTTAATTTCAAGTGTTGATTCAGGTAAGTTGTCAATTACACCAAAAAATTTATTGTCTTTGAGTGTCACTTTACTTACCCAGATATGCTCTACGCCTTTAGTGTTCTTGAGTTTTATTTTGAGAGCAAAATATTTGAAATTTAGATTATTGCTTTGTAGGGCTATCCTAAAGTTATCCAGAGTTTGATTAGCTTTCCCAATAGCTTGATTCATTTCCTTGTCATTGTCTTGGACGCTGTAAATTGTCGGTTCACCCTTCCTTTCAATTTTATTCGTCTGTCTGCAGTTACAACTTATAAGCACAACTAATAGAAGTATTGTCAGTATTTGTGTTTTCATTTTTAATTTTTTTCTAAAAGTACTCTTAATTCCCAAGTTTCAGTTCATTTCTTACTTTTGTCCCGACCCGCAATAAGCATTCATTGTCTGTCTTTTTAGTCTGAAAAATCTGTTTATTCAAGGTTCAGAAAATTTCTCTCCAAAGATAAAAACAATTTTTTGGATTAACAAATTTGGTTGTTGTTTTCTCCAAGCTATTCATTAAAACATGAACGATCAGCTTGTTTCACTTTCATCCCTATATTATTCAACCCGATAGTGACTGACACTACAACGTTGTAGTGCATGACACGATAACTCAGTAGTGCTACTCACAAATTCTAGAGTAACACTGGGCTTTCAGGGTAACGCATCCGAGCTCATCAGGGGTACTTAATAACTCGCATCAGGGTGTCTCATGTTAGTAGATATTATTGGTAGGTCTAATACGAGGCTATTAGAGTGTCTGATACGAGTTTATTAGACCTACCAATACGAGGCTATTGGAGACACTAATACAGTAAAGATACAAAGTGTTCCAAACTCATGCTCAAGACTTCCCGAAATCGTGAGCATGACTTCCCAAAATCGTGAGCAAGAGTTGTTCAAGTCATGAGCACGATTTTTCAGACTCATAAGTATGATTTTCCCGGACACTCAAACAGTGCTGTACAAAATATTGTACGACTCTTTTGTTTTAATAGCCATTATTCTTTGAAATTAAATTATTTCATTAGAAACAGTTCAGGTTTAGAATTTAGTTTTATAGAACAGAATTTTGATAAACTTGGCTATATCACCCCTGAAATAAGATAATCATTGAATTTATGCACCGCAAATACCAATGAAATCCAAACTTGGTTAAGTAAGTCCTTCTTTTTTGAAATAATTACAATTTTATTGAACAATATTTCGTTGTATGTTTTATAGTAAGGCATAGTTATATTCCAATATATGTTTCAATTGATTTGAAGCAGATATGAAAAGCAAATTCAGAAATTATGAACTTTAAATTTTTTATTAGTATATTGTTTGGCGTTTTACTTTTAAACAGTTGTACAACAAACCAAACCCTGTCACCCAAATTAACCACATTAACGGCAAGCCAGGTTACGATAAATAGTGCCATAACCGGTGGAGCCCTCATTACAGATGGAGGTGTGAGAATTCTTGAACAAGGAGTTTGTTGGGATACAATCCCAAATCCGACAATCACAAAAAATAAAAAAGTAGATGTGTCGGGTAAAAGTGTCTTTTCGGATACAATTTTTGGATTAAAACCGAATAAAGTCTATCATATCAGAGCTTTTGCAACCAATTTTACCGGCACATCCTATGGCAAAGATGAAACATTTACAACTCTGAATGCCGGTATTCCTGCAACCGTTCCTGTTCTTTCAACAAATATTGTGGTATTTATAGGAACAACTACTGCGCAATCAGGTGGAAATATTACGGCTGATGGAGGTTCATCGATTATATCGCGAGGAGTCTGTTGGAGTACAAGTGCAAATCCGACAAATGCATTAAGTACTAAAACATCAGATGGTACCGGAATAGGAAGTTATATCAGTAATTTAACGGGACTTACTGCATCTACATTATATCATGTTAGAGCTTATGCAACAAATGCAATTGGAACTGCCTATGGCAATGAAGTTACATTTACAACTTTGGCACCGGTTACAAACCCAACTGTTCCAGTTTTATTTACTAATTCTATCACTTCAATTGGTCCTACAAGTGCTTTATCAGGTGGAGTAACAACTTCTGATGGCGGTTCAACGATTACATCTCGTGGCGTGTGTTGGAGTACGGCTTCTAATCCAACAATCTCTCTAAGTACTAAAACATCTGATGGAACCGGACCAGGAAGTTTTTCCAGTAATATAACAGGTCTTTCTCCATCAACGACTTATCATGTTCGTGCATATGCTACAAATTCTACCGGAACTGGATATGGTTCGGATTTAAGTTTTACAACTACCGCAACTGCAACTATTCCGACTTTGACTACTAATGCTATTTCTGCAATTACAGTTTCATCAGCTTCATCAGGTGGAACAATCAGCACCGATGGCGGATCAGCGGTAACTGCACGAGGAGTTTGTTGGAGTACAAGTTCAGGCGCAACAGTTGCATTAAGCACGAAAACTGCTGATGGAAGTGGCACTGGCAGCTTCACAAGCAGTATCACCGGATTAAGCGGATCAACACTTTATTATGTTCGCGCCTATGCGACCAATGCAGTTGGAACAGCATATGGTAATGAGGTTACATTTACAACAAGTGCAGGCTCTTCAAATACAACCGGAACTTTGTCAGTTAGTGTGTTGACAGTTGCACCGGGTGGTGGTTATTCGCCTAAGAATGTAGTAGCAATATGGATTGAAACAAATGCAGGTGTATTTGTAAAATCGCTGTTGGTTTATGCAAACGCCCGTAAAGTTGATTTGACAACCTGGTATCCAAACTCGGCAGGTAATGTTGTAAATGCAGTAACAGGGGCAACCCAAAGCAGCAACACCACCCGAACTTGTTCCTGGAATGGAACTGATGTGAATGGCGCAGTGGTCGTGGACGGAACCTATTTGGTATGTATGAATATAGCAGATGGAAAAACAGCATTCGCTTCATTCCCTTTCGTAAAAAGCACGGCAGCTGTTACACTGACTCCGGCAAATGTAGCCGGATTTTCAAATATTTCCATAAGTTGGGTACATTAATTTATAAAATGAATTAATTCTCTGATTAGTTGTTTTTTTTTTTGCAACTACAAAAACAATTTTAAGTTCTCATTAGTTTATTAATTATTACAATATAATAAATATCAAACCACAATTAAATAACCATTAGCGGTTTGATTCATGATAATTAAAAAACTTACACCTGACTACTATGAATTCAAAATTAATCCTTTTAGTTATTGCTTGCTTTATGCTTTTTGGTGTTCAAGTCATTGCACAGAAATCACCCCATGGCGATAAATTCAAAATGGAATGTACCGTTTGTCACGTAACCAAAAGCTGGACTAAAATCAAACCGGATGGTTTTAATCACAATAAAACCAATTTTCCACTCAAAGGACAACACAGTGCAGTATATTGTAAAAAATGCCATCCTACACTTGTTTTTGAAAATAAAATCCCAAGGGAATGTGTGGCCTGCCATACCGATATTCATGAAGGAACAGTTGGAAAAGATTGCGGTCGATGTCATAATCAGAATGAATGGTTTGTAAAAAACATAAAACAAATTCATCAGCAAGCCGGTTTCGCATTGATTGGCGAACACGCTGCTGCCGATTGCAACCGGTGCCACACATTGGCTTCGCTGCTTCGGTTCAATAATATCCGAAACGATTGTTATTCATGCCATCAAAATGAATATTTAAAGACAATAAGTCCGAATCATATTACTGCCGGTTTAGGGATTGACTGTCAGCGCTGTCATAATATGGCCGGACAAACATGGCGTTCAATTGGTCACGGATTCGATCATGGACGTTTTCCATTGGTGGGTGCACATAATATTCAGTGCGACCTTTGTCATTTCAACAATGATTTTGTTACAAAACTTTCAACCGAATGCAGTACTTGTCATGATCCCGGTCCGGCAAATACTTCTAAACCGGCTCATACTGGTAGATTCAAGTTCTTTGCCTGTTCCGATTGCCATAACACCGTCGCATGGACCTCAATTAAGTTCCCAAAACACGATCTTTACGGAAGAATTTACTCGGGAACGCATAAAGGAAAATGGTCATCGTGCAGTGATTGTCACCAAAATGACAT
>CAIYTJ010000102.1 GCA_903929065.1 uncultured Bacteroidales bacterium
AAATTGATTTTTAAATAATTATTATAGTATTAAAATTCATTTTCTTTTCAAATTACATGGCAAAAGTAACATTGTTTGTCGATATAGGTCTTTCTCTGACGTTGAAATAATTTTCAATCACGTTGAAAAATCAAAAAAACAAAAGAAATTACTTTTCGATTCGTGGAAATTGCACTTTTAGAGTGAAAATAAAACAAGATTAAACACTCGAATCAAAATACTAACAAATACTTAAGTTGAACTACTGCAACTTAAGAAGAATCGTATAACTCTTCCCATCGACCACCTGCAAAGCGATTATAGTCGTCTTTTCGTTATTTGTCAACCTAACATTAGGTATGATGCCATCGAGGGTAAACCTTCCGTTTAGGACAATCTCATAATCGAACGGCTGGCTAGCCGCTTCTGCAACTTCTTTCGTCAGTGAATTAAGTCCGGAAACACTCGGACGGTGCATGTCTGGGTCGGCAAAACTAAGGATTAACTTATTGTTAATCAGCTCTTTTAGCATTACAATAGATGGAATGTTCACCTGTTGAATCCATTTGTCATCCAATGGTTTTACTGCATCAAAAATGGCATAACTACAGGTTTTCTCATCGCGGTTAACTACGATATGCGCCACTTCGTCCTGACGGAGAATACTGATCGGATTGGTTTTGGGATTGCTGAATTTATTTTCCTGAAGCACATTGGGTTGAAGTAACATTTGATAGTTATAGGTTTTATTCTGGGGCGCCAATCCATGATTGATAACCGCAGTTACCAAGCTGTCGGTTTTTATTATATCAACTGAGCCCGACTGAACTATAAACAAATTGCCGATATTGTCCCGGATGATCGGATTATCAATCGAAATATCTTTTTTCAACACTTTCCCATTTAGTTTTATCGTTTCATCTTCCTTCAGTTCCTGCTGAAAAAGCGTGGTTTCAGTGCGGACAGATTTTGCACTGTCGTTGATATTACTACCTACACAAATCAATACGTTCCCGAAACAAAAAACCGATTTATTGGCCGAGAAGGTTTTGTCATACGCATTGTCGTACAGTTGCATCGAGAACATTGAAATAGAATCGTTGAGAGCAGTTCCACCCAAGAAGCTTTTATCTGAGAAATTGCGGTGTGTTTGCTTAAAAAATATTTCGGAAGGTGACAAATGTTTGGCCGTTATTCCCGGCAAACGAGTCCAGTCCCATGAATTGCTGGCATAACTGTGATTCCGCTGTCCGGTGAGCAGGTTGGTATATTCAATTTGTCCGTAACTAAGGTAACGACCATACAGGTTTTCGGTGGCCGACGATTCGTAATCCCAAATATATTTGCTGAACCCTTTGATAGCGATATGATTTTTTGAACTGCGATTGATCATCAATCCGGAATAAGGCATAAAGAAAGCTGCTTTTGGCGAAGTTTCCGCTGGAATATTCAAGGCTGCTGCCCGCAAACAAAGCTCCGTCTCGCCCAAAGTAGTACGCAGGCAAATACCGGTATTGGCTGAATTCAGATTCTCTTTAATTGGTAACTCATCGGGCTTCCACAAGCGACTAAAAGCCGCTAATAATTCTTTGTCCGGTTGTTTTTTGGATAATGCCAGATAAGCAAAAGCGGGCAAGGTCTCATCCAAAAATTGCCCGCCAAGTGGAAAACGACCACAAACGGAAACCGGTGCATCGTACACCGAACAAACATTACGATAAGTGAGCAAACAGTTTTTTAAGTTAGAAAAAACCTCTTCCGAAAGCGAGAAAGGCGTATCGTGTAACAGATAATAAACCAACGAAGCGGAATAAAGTGCTTCCGGGTAATACTGCGTGAAATAGGTTCCGGCATGGTGAAAACCGGAATAATCGGGCTTAAAAGTTTCTGTAAAGCCCGGCGCAATGGCAAATGCATTGTCAAAATACCGCTTTAACAATAATAGTGCAGTATTTCGCTTTTCAGGGGTTTGTTGCATCAAAGCATAAACTACTTTTGCAATTGCCAGTGAACGAATATCGTCAGCATTTTCGCCGGTTTTTGCCATTTTAGGACTTATCAACCCAATTTTCCCCATCCAGTTGAGTGTGTTCAGTTCACGATTTAATCGTTCCGTGCCCAACTCGTTTCGCATGATAAACAACGAATGGAAATATCCGGCACTACGCAATTTTTCGAAGGTAATACAACCCATTGCACTGCCATCTGCCCAACCCTGTTCGTTTAGCCAGTCGAGCATGTTCAGGTAGCGGCTTTTGCTCAAAGCTGTTTTATTTAACTCAAAATCGTAAGCCAGCGGAAGCATACTACCGGAAGTTACATCTTTAAATTTACGTACGGTAACTCCGTCAATTTTTGCCGGTACATATTCGGGGAAAAGTCCTGCACCCAGCACTGTGCCATCAGTGGCCACGGTGAGGTTCAAATCGCTGAGGTTGCGCGTCAATCCAAATTTTATTTGTCGTTCGACAGCCGTTTTACGGGCTTTGAAGGCAGTCATCGAGGAAAAATTATCTGTAGGAAAATACCATTGTTCCAATCGTTTGTTTATAATTTCAGCAGCGGCAAGATCAGTTGGAGTTGGGGCTATGTTTTCTTTTATTTCGGCTGCTTGCCGGATTCCCCAAAAATCAGCCACTATCGGATTTTGATCCACCTGATATTGTGCATCGGACATTCTGTCCCATTTTACAGCTTTTTGGAATTCTATGTAATCGAAATACAAGGTTCCGTTTCCGGAAGCCGGAGCTTCCACCAACATCTTTGTCAGCACCGATTTATCCTTGCCCATATCCCGCCCAAAGGCTGCTAACAGACAGCGCCAACCTTTAAAATTCAAATTGAAATCAAGGTGGCATTTTATCTGGTCGGTTTTATCCGAAAATGAAAAAACAAGTTTTGAGTTGGACGGAACTGCATTGTACACCCAGAGATAAATGCCACCATCCCTGATTTTCGAGGCTTCTTCCATTCCTGTTGGATTTGAAACAGTAAGTTTTGAACCGGCTTTCCAATCCCAGCTCAAGGATTTATTTCCCAATTTGAATTTTTTGTCAGCAACGGTTAAACTACCTTGATTAGTTGTGAATGTTGTTGGTACAAGTCCATCCTCGAACGAGTATATTTGTGCTTTTAAAATACTTGAGAAACTCGTAAAGACAAGCGTCAATGCAATTAATATTTGTTTTTTCATGTTGGTAGTATTTATTATTTTTTTGAATCAGTTGGTATTGCACCTCGCTTCCATCGCAACTCCGATTCTTCAGGGTCTTCTCCTAATTGTTTTACTAATGTTGCATGCATTTCTTTCATCCTTTTTTGTTGCAAAGGTTCTTTGGCTAAATTATGTAATTCTTTAGGGTCTGATTTCAGATTGAAAAGTTCCAATTCGGCCGGATGATTTTTATCAGGACGTGTATGATAAACGTATTTCCAATCGCCCATCCGAATCATCGACATGCCCGATGAAAGATAAGGTCCGTAATATTCGGTTATTGCCAAATCTTTCCATTTCGTTTCCGTATTGTTTATCCAACTCAACATTGAATTTCCATCCCAATCTGCAGGTGTTTTAGCGCCGGCCATTTCTGCAATGGTTTGTACCAAATCCACCGTTCCCGATGCTTCATGTAGTACTTGTCCGCCTTTCCATTTTTTAGGATAACTGATAATCAATGGCACCCGGCTTCCGGTATCGTACAAGGTATTTTTCCACCACATACCGTGCTCGCCCAGATTTTCACCGTGGTCGGACATGTAAATAATAATCGTATTTTCGTACAACGGACTTTTGCGCATGGTTTCAATCACGGTACCCATTACAGAATCCATCCATTCTACTTTGGCATAATAACATTCTCGCGCCAATTGAATGGTACTTGCAGGAATATTCTCCAGTTTGCGATCGTTGCGCAGGTGGCGATAATTCAGTGGAAGATTTTCCAAATAGCCGTCCGGAATTTCGGGAGCTGGAATTTTTCCCTTGTATTTAGCTAATATTTCATTTGGAACTGTCAATGGATAATGAGGTGCCGACAAACCCATAGTTACAAAAAAGGGTTTGTCACTCTTTTTTCTGTTTTGAATAAAATCAATTACGGCTCCCGACACTTTTCTATCTCCACCACCAACGGGTTTGTCCACCCCTCCGAGGTCTCTGAATTCTTTCCCAAGCTGACCTTTATTGTCGGGGAAATATTCAGCCGGAATACGTTTTCGTTTGCCACCATTATAAGTCTCCACTTCGAGTTCACCATCCTTCTTTTTCTTTTCCTGATCATCTAGAACAATAAATCCATGATTTCCAACACCCATATAATGCATTTTACCGGAAAGATACGATTCGTATCCAACTGCATTTAACAATCGGGCAAGTGAAGGTGTTCCTTCCGGAACTCCCGGAGTATTCCCCCACACATTGTGGTGTGACACATATTTTCCGGTTGTCAGACTTTGACGGGAAGGCACACTTTGTGGCGAACTGCAATAAAACGAATTGAAATAAATTCCTGATTTTGCCAAGCCATCCAATGTCGGTGTGTGTGCCAGCGGATTTCCGTCGCATCCCAAAATATTAGCATTGTGCTCATCACTCATCAAAAGCAGTATGTTAGGCTGTTTTTCAGTTTGTTGTGCATTTATTCTTAGAATTGATAAAAATGCCGAGCTAATTATTAAAACTTTTTTCATAGTGCTGGATTATTTTTGAAAAAGATTAATAGCTATGGTTTTACCATCGAAACAAGCAAATTCAATGACTGTTTCGTTTTTTTGTACTCCAATTCTTTTTGCATCAATCGTATTTGATTGTAATTCCCACCGTCCATTTAATGTTATTCTTACCGGACAAATTTTACTTTTTGCCCGGAATATTTCTGGATTTTCTCGGTCTACCTGACTGAAAGTATAGAACTTCTCTGTTCTGCCAAATTCGGGATTGGAAAGCGAAAGGGTACAAATCTTTTTGTCATGTTTTACCACAAATAGACAAGGGGTATCAACACTTTTCAGCAAGTCGGATTTTAGCACATTATCGGCTTTACGTATGGCATAAGCAGTGATATTTTCAGGCAGATAAGTTACAATATGAGCAACAGCATCTTGTTGCTCAACACGAAATAATTTATCAAAGTTCTGTTCCAGATTTTTGGTTTCTTTTTCGCCACCATTTATAGCAATTACATATTGATAACCTGCAGATTGAGGGTTCATTCCGTGTATAATCCTGCAGGTTTCATAATTTCCTGCTTTAGTAGCTTTAGCTCTCTCGAGAGGCTCGCTTTGTTCACTTCTGGCAAAAATCAGGTTTGCTCCTTTAGGAAAATAATAAGTATGTCCTTTGGCATCGACGTAACCGAGGGAATTTCCTTCGATTGCTTCTAAATTCGCACCAATACCTTTAATCGGTTTATTATTAAAGTAACTAATAGAGTGTCCGGGGCCGATTCCCAACTGAGTTATAGTGGTCTGAACCGGATAAATTTCATTTGTGCTGCAAATATTGCTTCCTAAAGCAAAAATATAATTATCTACAAAAAACAAGGTTTTATTAGCACGCAACGAACTTTGGGGATCCTGATACGACATGGCACTCAATCCACAACGGTCGTTGAATTTCACTCCACCCAAATATGTTTCGGGCACAAAGTTTCTGTGTTTTCCGCTAAACATTGCATCTGCCGGCATTTCGAAAGTAGTAGCACCCGGCAATCGACACCAGTTCCAACCATTTATCTCGTAACCACTTTCTGCAGCACAGACAGGATTGCCCGAAGCATAAATTTGCAACACACCAGATCCATTAAATCTTCCATACCGGTTTTGAACGGCGGTCCCTTCGTAATCCCAAATGTATTTGCTTACACCTTTCCAACCTGCCATCCAGTTTTGCTGGCGGTAAATCGTCATTCCTGCATACGGATAAAACCAATAGCCATTGGGGTCAGCTTCCGGTTTTACGTTTTCGGCAACCATTTTATTACACTTCTCAATTGCACCTAACGACCCGAAATAGCAAATAAAGGGATCAACTTTGGTCAGGAAATCTGATTGAAATGATGCATCATTCGGATTCCAAAGGCGCATAAAAGCAGCTTTAAGTTGTTGACTCAACGAATTATTATTCAGATTGGCCATGTACATAAATGCCGGAAAATTTTCCTGCAACGTGTTCAGTTTGTTAGGAAATCGTCCGGTAACAGAGCGCGGTACATCGTATTTGTTGGAATAAATGCGGTATTGGAGAAGCGCATTCGACAGATTGGAAAACACCTCATCGCTCACCTGATACCGGGTGTTGTTCAATAAATAACAATAGATTGCCGCCGAATGAAAACCATGCACCGCATAAGCACTCATATAGGGATTTTTATGATGATATCCTACATAATCGGGCTTAATCATATCATTCCAGCTGTACCCAATTTTGAGCGATTTATTCATCATTCTCTGGAAATATAGCATTTCTTTTTCTCTTTCAGGGCTATTCAGTGGTAAACTGAAAATATAACACAACCTTTGATTGAAAATGGCACGAATACCATCGGAATTAAAACCCGGTTCTTCCCACAAAATTGGCGTTTCGAATGCCGGACCAACCGATTGACTCATCCAATTCAGCATTTGAAGTTCAGCATCCAACATGCCTTTTTTCTCTAGTTCGTCGTGCATCAAAAACACCGATAAAGTATAACTCAATCCATCTAATCCTACATCCGAACCGCCGTATTCAACAAAACCATTATCCTTGTAATTAGAGGTTTTAATGGTCAAATCAAGTCCGTTAGTCCAACCACGTTTGTGTAAATATTCAAACACATCGATAATCTCTTTTAAAGTTGTACGGCTGTGATAATCTGTATTTGGACGTGATTTGCTTCCTTTGAGGTTGTACGATAACGAAAGCGGAAATAGTATTTCGTGGAAAATCTTTTTGGGGCTTCGTGCTTCTTCTACCGACTTTTTAGGTTGCAGCATCTGACCAGATTTAATTTTCATTTTTTCTTCCTTATTACCCGATAAATTATAAGGTTCCAAATTAGAAAAGTCAAATTCAATATAAAACTGATGGGCTTTATGTACAGATTCCAATATGGCATCATACCGTGCTTTAACCAATGGATTTGAATAATCAATATTTTCGGAACCAACAATCCATGTACGGTATTTGTCTGAAATAGTTTGGATTTCGTCTGCTTTTGCAAAACTAAAAAGGAGGAAGAGAATGATGAGAACACTAATTTTTTTCATTGGATTATTATTTTTGTGATTGAAGATATTCCCCCATATACTGTTTCATGGTTTTTGCTACAATGGTATAGCTTTTTACATTCAACTGATTGATAGTTTCTAAGGGGTCTTTTTCGTAATCATAAAGTTCTTCTGCAATAACGTTATCAAAATTTGAAACTTTGTTTTTCCATTCCACCCAAACTGTGTATCGGTATTTTCCATCCCGAAGTGAATATCCCATTTTGTTTTCATCCCGCGGATACTGACTTACAGCATATTTCTTGGTAAGTTTTTGGGGATTTTTTATGCCCGAAACCAGGCTGATTCCATCTAATTTTTCGGGAATTGTGAGGCTGGTCATTTCGCAAAGGGTTGGATAAATATCGACAAATTCAACCGGTGAAGTTACTTTCGAAGGCTTTATGGAAGGGTCGATAATGATTAAAGGTGAATGCGTGGCTTGTTCGAAATTGGTGTGTTTGCACCATAATCCATGATCGCCCAAATGCCAACCATGATCGCCCCAAAGCACAATAATCGTATTATTCAACACGCCTTTTTTCTCAAGAGCCTCAATTACTTTCCCGATTTGTGCATCGGTATAACTGACACAAGCGTAATAACCATGAATCAACTGACGAGCTTTTTCGTCTTTCATTACCATATTCTTAATATCCGAAAACTCCACCGCAGCAGGTATATCTGAATATTGTGGCAATTCGCCGGAATTAGTATAGGCAAAATCTGGACTTCCGGATGCTTTTTGGCTAAACTTTGCCAAGGGCATCTCTTCGCGTTTGTACAAATCCCAGTATTTTTTCGGAGCTACAAAAGGCAAGTGAGGCTTCTGGAACCCAATT
The DNA here is from genome assembly GCA_903929065.1 of uncultured Bacteroidales bacterium. GTDB lineage: Bacteria > Bacteroidota > Bacteroidia > Bacteroidales > Paludibacteraceae > Paludibacter. The sequence goes on from CAIYTJ010000102.1 coordinate 8,070, forward strand.
GCCAGAAAAAATGGTTTATCAGATTTATAGTTAGCTACAAACTGCTCCACACCGTTGGTAATAGCTCCGTTTTTATAAGCACCATCCGGCACATCGACACATTCGGTGGCGTAAAACATGTTTTTCTGCACATATTCTTCGCCTTTTATTTTCATAGCCTCCCTAATTTCAAGTGCCTGATATTCACCTCTGAATCCTGTTGGTGGCTCAATGTTTTTATCATAAAATGCCGTTTGATCCATATAAGGAATCGACCACGAGAGCACATCGTTTGTCTTGCCGGGCACCTGCGATTGATCGAATATCTTTCCAATTCCCGCTGTTTCGTAACCGTTTTGTCTGAAATATTGTGGAATGGTAACAGCTTCCGGATTTACAGTTCGAAAGCGCTCCGACATATCCCACATTTTGGTATGATCGGGACGTAAACCGGTAAGTAAACTGGCACGTGTTGGTCCAGAAACGGCTTGCTGGCAATAAGCAAGCGTAAATAGCGTACCTTTTGCAGCCAGCTTATCCATATTTGGCGTTTTAGCAATGGGGTCACCATAACAACCCAACAGCGGCTTCATATCGTCAATGGCGATAAACAAGACATTCTTCTTTTGAGGATTCTCTTTTTTTTGAGCTGATAAATTGGTTGACAAACTTGGTGTCAATAACGCCAAACCCGGTAATAACCATTTATATTTGGGAGTCTGTTTCATACTATCGTTTGATAGTTTTCTGATTCAAAGTTTAATTATTTTATTACTAATCAGCTTATTATCAGAATTAAATACTGCCTGAATCATTGAACTCCCTTCAATCCGTTGAGTAAACGAGTATTTCTTACCCATAATAGAAATATCATGTATCTCAAATTCCTCTTTAGTAAAGGGATTGAAATTAAAATTCCCCTTATCATCAATTTGAATACCTAAGTAATAACGCATAAACGGATCAATCCAACTGCTGTGAAAATAATCGAAACGACGACTAAAGCGTGCTCCATCAGTAGGTCGATTGTGCTCTGTAGCGCAAGGTACCGTTTTATCGCCATAAGCATAATGCATTTCTGACCAGCGACCAAAGAAATCCATCCACTTTTCCTTCATATCATTTGTTGTCGAATTAAGTGCCACTGATCCAAGTGCCTCACTCATTAAACCATTGGAGAAAAACCAGGTTGGACCATTCCATGAACAATCGTAATCGTGAGGTTTTTCCACCGAGCTAAATGCCGGTCCGGCAATACAATTTCCCGACCAATACATCGGACAGGTTTTGGAAACGGTGGAAATTGGGAAATCAGACCAGAACCATGCCGGATCAAAGAATTTCTCAAAACTTCTCTGATAGCTTTTCTCTTTCACTAATTGCCACATAAATGGCATAAAACTACTGTAACAAGGCGACTCAGTAGCTAATGCAAAATCAGTTGGATTGGCATCATAAAACATTCCGGTTTTAGCATCCCAATGTTTTTCCTTCATTGTCTTTAGCATCAACGAAGCAGATTCGTCAAAATAAACCTGATCGGTTTTTTTCCCCAAAACCTTTGCAATATTAGATGATGCAAAACTGTTGGCAATAGCGAAAACCACCTTATCCAGTCTTATGATTGTTGTACGTGTTTTACCTAAAGATTTCCCTTCCTCGTCCTGTTGCCAGTCCCATTTGGTATCTTTGGTGAATTCGTAAAAACTGGGCTGATATTCAGCGCCTGTAGCCCAACTTCCGGTTTGAGTTGGCAATCGTGTTAAATCTTTATCATCAATTGCTTCTTTGGAATAACTGCTGGTAGATTTATACACGGAGTCTAAAAATACTTTATCAGGATAATGCAGATACAAATCCCAGATTGTTTTTGGTGTATATTGAATATAATCACGGAATATTTTTCTGTTTTTTGCCCAATTCAGGATATTGTTCTGAGCTAACTCGGGCGACTTTGCCCACTTTGCTTCCTGATTATGAACCGGAATAGACAAACCAACCGTACTGCCATACCAACCACCAAATGGACTTTCGTAGAATACAGGACAAGAGAAAGGATGATTTTTAATATATTTTCCGGGGTTATGATAATTGCGATACAACACAAACCATCGATAATAGTAAAGTCTGAGCATATCGTGATTTTCAATGGTCAGCTGTGGCACATTATCGGTAAACCATTTATTGAAACAATTTATATTATCTTCAAAAACCATCTTATTAGTACAAGTTGTCTGTGCATTTCTTGTGGCATTTTCGAGTGAATTGCTATCAAAAGCCACTGTAAAGCGAATCGTTTTTGTTTCGAAAGGTTTTAAGCTGAACTTATATTTTTCTCCTGTTTTTTCTGAATTATCTACAGCAACAAATCCATCCATCGGCAAAACCTGACGCAATGACCGTGGACGGGATTTGGTACTAAAAGAGTAGGTTGATGGAGTTTCAAGCATCTTAAATTTAGGCAACACCAAGGCTATCTCATACTCACCACTTGTTCTGTTGTCGTGAGTAAATGTATATTCGAGCACCAGTACATTATCTTCGGTTACGCACTTTTTCTCTTTCACGTTCAAATCACCGGCATAAGGATACGAACCTTTCAGCGTATCAGGCAATGCTCTGTAATAAGTTGTTATCATAGCCGGTGTCCATTCATTTCGGGTGGGCACAAATTTCTGAACCAACTTCTGCCCCTGTTTCGTTGAGATAACTTGAACTTTAACCACATCCGAAAGAGTTGTTTCCACCCCATAAGCCCAGTCACCGGTCATCCCCATCTGAGGTTTAGCCCAAAAAGAATTGGCTATTTGCGATATCCCATATTCGGGAGTGCGGGTATCGGGTTTTTCATAATCCCCTTTGTTCCATGCCACAGCCATATGATTCCACATTTCGCGACCAATCAGATCGGTGCGAGCAGAATTTTCAAGTAATTTGTTTATATTCAACCTGTTAATGCCTCTGTTATTCTTCAAATCATTTGAAGATTGACTAAAAGACGCGATAGCAAAAACTATCAGTAAAAATACGCTTATCAGCTTTTTCATATTCATTATTATTTAAATTCTTTAATAAATCAACTCTATCGATGGATCAAGCGGATAACGACCCGATTCTTTTCCAAATACCGACAAGCCACCTTCGGTCTCAGAAGCTTTATCCACCCGCAATCGAATTTTAATCGATTGATTCTTTACCAACTTTTCGATTGCCTCTTTTGGCACATCTACTTTTACGCGGTAACCATACGAACCGGCTTCGTCCAATTTTCCATCTAAATAAAAAGAGCTCCGAAGCAATTCCACCGATTTGGTCAAAATAAGATCTAATCCTTCGTTGTTGGTATCGGGTTTGGTGGGTGATACAAGTGTGCTTTTGTCCACCAGTCCCGTTCCGTGTGGCTGATTGAACCACGACAACAATCCCCGGTGATCACAGGGATCGTCGGGCAAAACAACTGTGGAAACGGCAAGTCCATCTACTTCTACTGTAACTGTAGTAGGATGTTTCAGTTCATCAGTTTGTGGAAATGAATTGGGATTTAATCCCCAGGTGGAACAGTTTATTCCAATATTCGGGAAATTTTCCAACTGGTAGGATTTCTCGGTAAAATATTTGCTTTGGTTCATGCGCGACGATAATTCGGCCAGGAAATATACTTGTTTAGGGACTCTATTTCCTTCGATTTCAAATTCATATTCCACATAACCACTGCCTAAACCAATGAATTTTGAGTTCTGTTGTGTCAGCAGATTTTTCAAACTCCAACTAGCTTCTTTGTACGATGCTGCCGGTTTTGAAACAACCACTGTATCTTTTGAAACGACTAAATTTGAATTGGAACGAACACGGAATGGGACGAAATTACAATGCAACGTATCACCTTTGGCTCCAATCAAATAAGTACAATAAGTTGCCACACACTCTTCGTTTGGCGTTACAAATTGTTGTGGTTCTAGTACCTTGCTGCTGTACGAAACAGCATCAAGCATTGTTCCGGGTGTTGAATAGATTTTTTGGTCACCAAATCGGTTCCAATAAACCACTTTGGTATCGAGGCGAAGATTTTGACTCGCTATTTTCTCTAAGAAAGAGACGGTGATTGGCATTTTCACCACTTGTGAAGCATCATAGATTTCCTCAAAACTTTTCCCCGGAATCACATAATACACCGATGCAAAGTCGGAAAATTTCATGCCAGGACACAATTCTTCCAAGCCAAATTCCTTTGAACTTCGGTTGTAACGATAATATCCATTGAACTCATTATTTACATCGTGAAGCTCGGTAAATAAGTATCCGGCTAATTTGGGACGACGCTTGAATTCGTTCATCATTTGATGATAATCATAGGTAAGGTCAATATCACCGGCACCGTTTTTATATCCCCAAACACCACCTGCTTCAGCATTAATAAGCGGTGCGTCCGTTTGTTTGTAGCCTTTGGTATAATTCCACTGTGAACCGGGATAGGTATAAGCACAAACCGAATCGAGACAATTTGCCCACGAATAACCCGGCAAATATTCGTGCCACGAGTTAAAATCGGAAACAATATGGTCTTCTTTACAAGCTGAATTGTCATCAATCAGACGGGTAGGATCTTCCACTTTGTACTTGCGATACATGTCTAACACCCATTTTTTTGTTTCAGGTAAATAGATTTTATCTTTTCCAACCGGAGTTAACAGTCCCCAGGACTCATTGAAAAGTATCCACGAAAAAATACATGGGTGGTTAAAATCGCGTTCCACTTGTTTTTCGGCAAGAAGTTCCCACATACGCATCGAATTTTGACGCTCTGTTTTATCCGCTGGTGAGTTTCTGTAATCGACCATATCGGCCATCATCAGCATTCCTAATTTATCAGCCCAATAAATTTTACGTGGTATTTCCACTTTTATGTGAGTCCGAATGGTATTTAACCCAAGTGCCTTGGTTTTCAACACATCCTCTTTCATAAACTGATCGGTAGGATAAGTGCCAAAACCTTCGTTGTGATATGCCTGATCAAGCGTCATTTGTAGGTAAATGGGCTCGTTATTCAGATAAACATAACTGAAATTGCCACCCGGATATTTACCGTAACTGACCTTCCGCATTCCAAAATAGGTATTGACTTCATCGGTACCGTTTCCGTCAGCAATCTGCACCTTTACTTCGTACAAATACGGATCTTTTAGACTCCACAAACGCATATTTTTCACCGGCATGGTGAATCGGGCTGTTTTAGCACCTTCCGACACTTCGTATTGGAACATACTTTTTCCTGAACCAGAACTTATGATATTTACTTTTGTCCCTTTTTGAGCGGGTACACTCAGTTTTAAGCGCACTTCGCCTTGTTTTTTGTCTATATCGGGATAAAAACGAATGTTGCTCAAATTCTGTTTGTTGCGTGCTTCGAGGTATGTGGTTTGCCAGATTCCACGTTCACGACCATAGGTTTGTTTGCCTTGCGGACTATCTTTTACGAGTTCATCAACACGAATGGTCAGTTTATCATTTTTCCCCGTCAACATGTCGGTTATATCAAATTCCAAAGGGATATAACCACCTTCTTTCCAACCGGCATTTTTTCCATTTACCCATACTTGTGCACCATAATCGCAGGCACCAATAATGAGAATAATTCGTTTATTCTTCCAGTCAGGAGTTTTTGGGATTTCCAGATTGCGACGATACCAACCAATCAATTTTTTAGTGTCATTGATTCCTGATAACGGACAAGCCCATGAAAATGGTACGACAATGGTTTTATCGAAATGACTATCAGCATAATTAAACCAACCTTCACTGATTCCACTGTTCTTTTCATCGAAAGTAAATTTCCAGTTACCGTTCAGGTTCAACCACTCCAAACGCATAAAGTCGGGACGTGGGTGCTCAGGTAATGGAATATCAGCTGCTGAGATTCTGAATGCCGAAAAGAGAATTCCAATTAAAAGAAGCCATCTGTTCCTAAAAAATGCTGACAGTATTGTTAATTTCATGGTCATTAGTTCGTGTTTAATGATTTTATGAAGTTAATTATATGAGCGAATGGAAATACCGGCATCGATAATTTGAGAACCTTTCGTATTATGACAATGAATGGCAATTACATTCAGGCTATTTTGTTTGATTGCATTTTTTGCTTCCGCACTAAACGGAAGTGTCGAATAACCATTTGTACTATCGTTAAGTTTTGCAGCTAATACGCCATTGATATAAACTTCGCAATCGTCATTGTGATTGATGAAGAAAATAAGATTTTTGAGTGCTTCTGGCGTTAAAATACCAACTTTAAACTCTTTCCGCATCCAGATATCTGGTGTATTCCAATTCGTCTTAATTTCACGAATATTTCGCTTTGTTGCAGGTTCAAAAGGAGCTACTGAGTCATTCCATTGGGTGTGATTAAATGCTGCAGTGTACCAGTCGGCTGAAGGTTGATTAAAAGTAAACCTCCAGTTTTGAGGATTTACCTGCGAAGTTGGCAGAATATCCACCACTTTTGCTAAGTTTTTAATCACCCGTTGATTGATTTCAGATAGTTTATTTAAATCCACTTTGACAACGGCTCTGTCGTAAGTAATAAATCCATTCATCTCTCCTTCTACATCGGTCAACTCTGTGTAAACTGCTGCACTGAGACCGTTATTTGTCTTAAACCCGATAAGATTGTCAATAAAAGTCGCATACGAATCTAACCAATCATCGCCATTATTGACACTTCCATGTCCAAATGCTTTTTGATATATGTGGTTATCAATACTATAAGCAACACCACCATATTCGCCGCAAGCCAGAATTTGTTTGGAACTTACCGGACATGCCGGTGAAGGATACTTATGAATATCCAATATGTCGCCTACTCTTTTGTTCGATCCGCTGCACTGATTCACCAATCTGCTTGGGTCAAGTTCCTTCACGGCCGATACCAGTGCTTCGGTATTATGTTGTCCTTGCCCTTCATTAAACACCACCCATATCACTATACTTGGCTGATTCCAATGGGTTTGAATCATTTTTTCCAATTGCACTTTGAAAGTTGTCTGGTCAACAGGCGGACGAACTTTGGCATAAGAATTTACCGAAGGCATATCCTGCCAAACTAAAAGCCCCATTTTGTCAGCCCAATAGTACCAACGATAAGGCTCAACTTTGATATGTTTCCTCACCATATTGAAACCGGCTTCTTTCATCGTTTTAATATCAAACTGAAGTGCTTCATCGGTTGGAGCAGTGTAAAGTCCATCGGGCCAATACCCCTGATCAAGCGGTCCCATTTGGAAAACGAATTTATTGTTGAGCATCATCTTTTGAAATCCATCCACCTGAACCATAGCAATTTTGCGCATTCCAAAATAACTTCTAATTGAGTCGATTGATTTACCATTTGTTTTTAGTGTTACCTTTAAATCGTATAAAAATGGTGAATCAGGCGACCAAAGTTTCGGATTCGGCAAGGGAATAACCAACTCTTCATTTGCATTTCCTTTGTACTTCGTAATGATTTTTGCTCCATTTTTCACTTCCACTTCCACCGTATTGTTCGAAAGTGTACTTTCGGCAGAAGCTTTAAATACCAAAGTCGAATTATCGATATTTGGAACCATTTTAATATCGGAGATATGCGTTTGAGGTACAGGTTCAAGCCAAACGGTTTGCCAAATTCCTGTAACTGAGCTGTACATTATTCCTCCGGGTGTAAGTGTTTGTTTTCCACGCGGAAAAGTAGCCGCATCAGTTGGGTCATAAACCCGAACGGTCAGAACTTGCGGCTTGCCGGTCAGTAATTTTGATGTTATATCAAAGCTAAAGGAATCATATCCGCCCTGATGTGTTCCAACCGACTGTCCGTTGACGAATACTTCCGTTTCGTAGTCAACAGCTCCGAAATGTAACATTACCTGTTGCCCTTTCCAATTTTTGGGGATTGAAAAAGTTCTGCGATACCACAACTTATCATGATGTGCCATAATGCCAGATAGTGCTGATTCTACTGGAAAGGGCACTAATATTTTACTCGAAAGTTTAGTTGTTGGAAGTGTTTCTGTTTGACTCATTGCGGGCTGAAATTCCCATATACCGTTCAAATTCATCCAGTTCTTGCGAACCATTTGCGGACGTGGATATTCCGGCAGCACATTAGCAGTATCCACCTTAGCTGCGAAAGGAGTCATCAGTGGGGCTTTTTGCATTTGCCAGGGTTGGGCAGGAATTCCTGATGCAAAAAAAAGTAAAAGAGAGATTACTATTACCTGTTTGAATATGTTATTCATTTTTAAAATGATATTTATGATATTTGCTAAAGTTCATAAACCAGTTTCACAGTCTTTTTGTTGGATCCTATTTTTTCCTGCGTTTTGAAATATTCGAGCATTTTGGTTTTCATATCTTTTGCAACAATATTATATTCCGATTCTTTTACCACATTTATCGTTTCAAGTGGGTCTTTTTGGTAATCATAAAGTTCAGTTGCATAAACCTTCAATTCAGTAAATAGCTGGTTTGTGCGGAAACCATCAGCCATCCAGATTGTAAACCGATATCGTTCGGTTCGCAAGGTATAACCCATAATATCAGTATCGGTAAAACCCCGGTTTTTGGCTTCTTTTTCATCGATTATACGGTAATATTGACTTACGCCATACTCTTTTACCTTCGTTTTTTGATTTTTCATCAAGGAAACTAAACTTCTGCCATCCAAATTCTTAGGAGTTGGGATTCCGGTTATATCACAAAGAGTCGGGAAAATATCTACAAATTCGGTAATCGATTTTGTTTTTCCTGAAGGAATTTTGGGTGCAGAAATAATCAACGGAGCTCGGGTTGATTCCTCAAAATTGGTATCTTTTCCCCATTGGTCGTGGTCACCTAAATGCCAACCGTGATCGCCCCAAAGTACTACAACCGTATTATCCGAAATGCCCAACGAATCAAGCGTATTCAGCAATATCCCAACCTGTGCATCGGCATACGAAACAGCAGCATAATAGCCATGAATCAACTCCTTTTGCTTATTTATATCTTTTAATCCGGTACCATGCGTTAAATCAGTATACTCACAAAAGGGCGGAATATCGGTAAATCGCTTGAATTCATCTGAGCGGGTATAAGCCACATCCGGGCTGATTTTGGCGTGATGCTGAAACTCAGCCAGAGGCATTTTTTCGCGTTGGTATAAATCCCAGTATTTTTTAGGCGAAACAAAGGGTAAGTGCGGTCGCTGAAATCCAACAGCCATAAAAAAGGGTTTTTGGGCATTTTTTAAAGCAATAATTTCGTCTTTTGCTTTGAGAGCAACTGCACCGTCACGGTAAGCATTATCGGGCACATCGGCACATTCTGTGGCTACTTTGGCATTCACTTTGGCGTATTGACCGGCATCATTTTTAGTCACCCCTTTTGCCAGTCCTTCCTGAATGTATTTTTCTATTTTTGCCTTGGTAATAGGGTCGTGATAATAGTATAAAGTAGGTGGTCCGGTTTGTTTTGAGAATTTATCCACAGGCGACAGATAAGGAACACTCCAAGATGCAGGATCTGAATCTTTCACACTTTTCTCGTGAAATATTTTCCCAATACCCGACGTTTCATACCCATTTATTTTGAAATACTGTGGAAGTGTAATAATATCGGGGTGAACGTCACGAATTTGAGTGTCACAGTCCCAAATTTGCGTATAATCCGGTCGCATACCGGTAAGTAGACTGGATCGGGAACCGCCAGAAACTGCTTGTTGACAATAATTGCTAAGAAAAACACTTCCTTTTGAAGCCAATCGGTCAATATTCGGTGTTTTGACAAGTGTATCGCCATAACAACCCAGAATTGGTTTCAAATCGTCGACTGCAATAAAGAGAACATTGAGCTTTGACTCTTTTTTCTCTTTTGCAAAAGTAAAAAATGGCAGAGTGGCAAGTCCTGCTAATACCAGATTTTGTTTTGTGATTAGCATTAGAATCTTAGATTTGAGTTGTTGGAATTTATTTTTTATACTCTACAAATGCTTCGATAGCTTCGTAGGATGCCAGACCTAAATTATTGTATAACAGTGCAGTGGCTTGATTTCTATCTTCTGCCCGTTGCCAGAATAGTCGTTCATCATCGCCCAGAAATGGAGCACTTTCCATTTGAGAATGATGTTTCAGAATGGAATTACGTTTTCGTCGAAGTTCTTCAGGACTAATTGGTACTGCCATTTCTATATGATCTATTTCCCATTCTGCCCACGCCCCACGATACATCCAAATGCGACATTCTTTCATCCATTCGGTTGCCTTCAACTCCTGAATGGCAGCCAGAGTAGCATCCAAACATACTTTGTGTGTTCCGTGCGGATCGGACAAATCACCTGCAACGAAAATCTGATGCGGCTGAATCGTATCGAGCAGTGGTATTATTTTGAGAACATCTTTTTCTGATAGTTTTGCTTTCTGAACTTTCCCTGTTTCGTAAAATGGCAAATCCAAAAAGTGAACATTTTCAGGTTTTACACCTATAAAACGGCAAGCAGAACGGGCTTCCTCGCGCCTGATTTGAGATTTTAAATAAAGAACATCCTGTGTGTCTGCATCTCCGGTTCTCTTTTCTTCTTTCAGAAAATGAATCATCTCAGTATTCTTTGTGTAAAGCACATTGTCAACTGATTCAAAATGCTGTACAACGTTTTGCATTAACGATACATAGCGAATTACTTCTTCGTCAGCTACCGCAATATTTCCGGAAGTCTGATAAACGACGTATACATCATGTTGCTGATCTACAAGGCGTTGAAGTGTTCCACCCATCGAAATCACATCGTCATCGGGATGCGGACTGAAAATCAATACCCGTTTTGGATATGGATTGGCCCTTTCAGGGCGATTGGTATCATCAGCATTTGGTTTTCCACCCGGCCATCCTGTTATGGTATGTTGTAAATCGTTGAATATCTTTATATTGACATTGTATGCCGAACCATATTGCGCCAACAATTCATCCAGGCCATGCTGATTATAGTCTTTGTTGGTAAGTTTCAGGATGGGTTTTCCGGTTTCCTTACAAAGCCAGACAATGGCTCTCCGAATTAGTTTATCGTTCCACACACATGGTCCAACCAACCAGGGATGACTAATGCGTGTAAGATATTGAGCTGCACTTAAATCGATGGCAGCCATTGCATTCTTATGTAATTGAAGAAAAGATGCCGGAACAGCATCATCGGTTTTTCCTTCAATAATTTCCTTTAAAATGGCTGATTTATGTTCTCCCCAGGCAAGTAAAATTACCTGTTTTGCATTCAGCAAAGTGGAAAGACCAATAGTGATAGCACTTGACGGAACTTCGGAAATTGAACTGTAATAGCGTTGCAGGTCACGTTGTGATTCATTGTCGAGCAACATGAGTCGAGTGAGCGTACTTATTTGTGATCCAGGTTCATTGTATGCAATATTACCAACCAAACCCACACTTACCAACACCAAATCGAGACCTTCATGTTGCTCAATAAGTTCCTCATAATGACGGCAAAAATCGTATACATTGGAACGG
>CAIYTJ010000103.1 GCA_903929065.1 uncultured Bacteroidales bacterium
AGTTTTAGAAGTAAAAAATGGATTGCTATTCATAAAACTCGGCAGTATAAATCGTTTTTGCTTTTCTTAGTATAAGAACTGGGATAAAAACTTGATCCAGATAAAATACAAACTCTTTCTTTTTCATTTTCCTGTAATAATCCGCTTCACCTCATTCAGTTTATTCAATGCTTCAACAGGAGTTAGGTTATTGATATCCAGATTTTTAATTTCGTCGCGGATTTGTTCCAATACCGGATCATCGAGTTGGAAAAAACTAAGTTGAAAACCTTCCCGCTGTTCGGCTATTTCACCAATCGGTTTAGAAACGCCCGACTGGCGGTTATCAGTTTCGAGTTGTTTCAGGATTTGTTCCGAACGTTTTACAATGCTTTGAGGCATTCCGGCCATTTTAGCAACGTGAATACCAAAACTATGCTCACTTCCACCACGAACCAGTTTGCGTAGGAAAATCACTTTTTTGTCAACCTCTTTCACAGAAACATTATAGTTTTTAATGCGGTGAAACGATTTTTCCATTTCGTTCAACTCGTGGTAATGTGTGGCAAAAAGCGTTTTGGATTTGCAGCTTCCATGTTCGTGAATATATTCCACAATAGCCCAGGCAATGGAAATGCCGTCGTAAGTGCTTGTTCCACGGCCAAGTTCATCGAAAAGAATCAGGCTTCGGTTCGAAAGATTGTTCAGAATGCTGGCGGCTTCATTCATTTCCACCATAAAAGTGGATTCGCCCTGCGAAATATTATCGCTGGCACCAACTCGGGTAAAAATCTTATCAACCACACCGATTTTGGCACTTTCAACTGGTACAAAACAACCAATTTGAGCCATCAAAGTAATCAACGCCGTTTGCCTCAGCAATGCTGATTTACCCGACATATTCGGACCGGTAATAATGATAATTTGTTGGGTTTCACTATCCAGATAAACGTCGTTGGCAATATACGTTTCACCGATTGGCAATTGTTTTTCAATCACCGGATGGCGCCCTTGTTTAATATCAAGCACATCGGTGTCAGTTATTTCCGGACGAACGTATTTATTTTCAGCCGAAACTTTGGTAAACGAAAGCAAACAATCAAGCTGTGCAATCAAATTGGAATCCAGCTGAATAGCCGTAATATAATCCACCAGACTTAATACCAGTTCGTTGAAAAGCCTCGTTTCAATAGCTAAAATTTTCTCTTCGGCTCCCAGAATTTTTTCTTCGTAAATCTTTAATTCCTGGGTAATATAACGTTCGGCACTAACCAGTGTTTGTTTTCGAATCCAGGTTTCAGGAACTTTATCTTTGTGCATATTCCGCACTTCGATATAATAACCGAACACATTGTTGAAACTGATTTTCAGGCTTGGGATTCCGGTTTCGGCACTTTCACGTTCCTGAATTTGCTGCAGAAAATCTTTGCCGGAATAAGCCAACTGGCGCAATTCGTCCAAATCTGCATCAATTCCGGGTTTGATTATTCCTCCTCGGTTAATCATAACCGGCGGATCGTTGCTTATTTCTTTTTCAATTTTGTCAGAAATTACAGCGCATGCATTCAATTGGTCGGCAATTTTCTTCAACGTAAGATTATCGCTTTCGGCGCAAGCTTGTTTTATCGGTTCAATGGCTTTCAAAGCTATTTTAAGCTGAACCACTTCACGCGGATTGATGCGACTAACAGCCACTTTGGAAATAATGCGTTCCAAATCACCAATCAGCGCAATATTTTGTTCTAACAATTGCCGCAATTCTGTATTTTTGAAAAAATGTTCAACCACGCTGAGACGCTCATTAATAGGTTTTACATCTTTCAACGGGAAAGCAATCCATCGTTTGAGCATGCGCGCGCCCATTGGGCTGATGGTTTTGTCAATTACATCGAGCAATGTTCTGGCGCCTTCGTTAATTGAACCGTAAAGTTCCAGATTTCGAACCGTAAATCGATCGAGCCAAACAAAACGCTCTTCTTCAATGCGTGAAAGTTGCGTGATATGTCCGGTTTGCTGGTGATGCGTTTGATCCAGATAATGCATAATAGCACCGGCAGCCACCACACCATTTGGCAAATTGTCAACTCCGAAACCTTTCAGATTCTTGGTTTCGAAATGTTTCAGCAAACGTTCGTTGGCCGAATCCGGAGTAAAAGCCCAGTCTTCAAGCGCGTAAGTAAAAAATTTCGTTCCGAAATTTGCTTCAAAATCTTTACGTTTCCCTCTGTCAAACAACACTTCTTTCGGACCAAAACTATTCAGCAATTTGTCAACATATTCGGCCGTTCCTTCAGCCACCAGAAATTCACCGGTAGAAATATCGAGGAATGCAACGCCAACCTGATTTTTATTCAGATAAACGCTGGCCAAAAACGTATTTTCTTTATGATTCAGCGTGGTATCGCTGTACGAAACGCCGGGAGTTACCAATTCGGTCACACCGCGTTTCACTATTTTTTTTGTCAGTTTTGGGTCTTCAAGCTGGTCGCAAATAGCCACACGCCGACCTGCTCTGACTAATTTTGGAAGGTATGTATCCAACGCATGATGCGGAAATCCGGCCAGTTCTATCGTTTTTCCGGAACCGTTTGCACGTTTGGTAAGTGTGATTCCCAGTATTTGAGAAGCTTGAATGGCATCTGTTGAAAATGTTTCGTAGAAATCGCCGCAACGAAAAAGCAAAATCGCATCAGGATGCTTTGCCTTAATCTCGTTGAATTGCTTCATCATCGGGGTTTCTACAATCTCGCTCGCCATATTTTAATTTAAAATAATCCATCAATCGCATCTGTCATCCGCGACCACAAGAATTTTTTCTTTTCAACTTTAATATTTTCAATCATTTTTTCACTTCGTTCATTGGCAAAAAAATCTACCAGCGAATCAGCAATTTGTTTAGGTTCAACACCAATCACATAGCCAACTTTACCATCGGGAATTGTTTCGGCAAGTCCACCGACATTTGTAACAAGCATTGGTTTTTCAAAATGGTAAGCAATCTGACTCACACCACTTTGCGTTGCAGTCCGGTAAGGCTGAGCAACCAAATCAGCGATGCTGAAATAATTTCTCACCTCATTATCCGGAATAAATCCGGTACGCAATTCCACCACATTTTCAAGTTTCAACCGAATAATTTGTTCAAGGTATGGTTGTGGATTTTCATAAAATTCACCAGCGACAATTAATCTAACCGGAAACTGGCGCAACCTTTCGTCAGCAAATGCCTCAAGCAGTAAATCCAATCCTTTATAATGGCGGATAAAACCGAAAAATAACACATAATTATTCTGGTCATACAAACCAAGTTTCACAGATGCTTCTTTTTTGGTCAGCGCATCGCCGTAATGGTCGTAAATCGGGTGAGGTGAAACCACTTTCGGTTTATTAAAACTATCAAAATGATTAATATCTTCGACCACCGATTCTGCCATTGCCACAAAACCATCCATAGCATTTACAAAATATTTTGGAAACAATTTATCCAGAATAGTTGGTTCGTGCGGTATCATATTGTGAATCATACCCACCATTTTGGTTTTAGGTTGTCGGGCAAAACGGGCAATAGTACCAAAACAAGGCGCCATAAACGCCATCCAATAACAAAAAATAATCCTGTCCGGTGATTTTTCCCTGATTTTTTTTCCGACTTTTATCCAGTTCAATGGATTCATCGAGTGAATCATTCGTTTGATTTTCAAATCTTTGGGCGCAAATTCAGAAGAATACTGCGATTTTCCCGGAAATAAGAAAGGTGGATATTGAAGTGTAAATGTTATAATTTCAACATCATGTCCTTGTTTCACATATTCACGAGCCAAACGCTCGTTATATGCTGCCAGTCCGCCACGATATGGAAACGCTGTACCAACAATGATTATTTTCATACACCAACATTTAATATTAGATTGATAAACAAAAAGTTATGAGCAATTATTCATTGCCAAAACTCTTAATATTCATTCAAAAATGAATGAAAACAGCCGATTTAACCGCTTGTTTATTTTGTGCAAAAGTACGAAATTATTTTGCCTTTGGAGGTTTTTGTATAGAAAAAAAAGAGGTTTTCGTGTCTTAATTTTACAAACTGCAAAACAAAGTAACCAGAAAAGGAACTGTAAAATCGACGATTATGCCCTGATAAATAGAGACAATAGCATAGTTTTTACCTGAACTTCGAACGATTATTGGAAAAGTGGTATCCATGGTGGTTGCACCACCTGCAGAAATTGGCGCCAATTTTCCGAAATATTTCACCATCAACGGTGCAAAAACCAACGTCAGAATCTCTCGCATAATGTTTGAAAGCAAGGCAAGTGTACCAAGTTCAATGCCCTTATATTGAGTGATTAAAATGCTTGAAAGCGAATAATATCCAAAACCCGAACCTACTGCCAGACAATCTGCAATACTTCTATTTTTTATGAAAAAGCTGACAGCAAGCACTCCGAGCCAGGTTCCAACAATGGTCATTAGCGGCAGAAAAAGGATTCGTGGATTAATATTCCTAAATTGACGGATAGACGAAGGATCATTTCCGATACTGATACCAACAGAAAACATCAATCCACAAAGCACGTAGAAACTGATATTTTGATTCAGAAAATGCGGTGGTAACCAACGGAAAATTCCAACCAATAATCCGGTGGCAAAAAACGATAATATTATCAGGCTGCCTTTCATTCTTCGGTGGATTTATTTTTCACAATCAACCAAAGCAACCAGGCAGCCAGCACACTTCCTAAAGTTCCACCGGTTGCCAATAAAAATGCCTGAAAACCGAATTTTGGGAATTGACTCACAACAGACTCATTTGCACCGATTTCCAATCCAAGTAAAAACAATAACAACCAGATAAGTGTTAGAATTAATCCGTGAATAAACCGCATTTTCCAACGACGCAATAAATAGCCAACGGCAATTCCGGCAATCATGAATGCAAGTACTATAAACATTGAATCGAATTTTTAAGACTACAAAGATAGAAGAAATTTGAAGATTTAAAAAGTTG
>CAIYTJ010000104.1 GCA_903929065.1 uncultured Bacteroidales bacterium
ATTCGTTTTAGTTAAATAGTATTAAATTGCTGATTTTTAGCCATTTGATGTTTTTTAAAAGTTGCATATTTCGACATAATTTCTTATCTTAGAGGAGCTTAAACAACTAATTCTAAAACCATGGGAAATATGCAACGAATCAAAGATACAAATAATTTTTCTGAGATTGAAGCCTTTGCTGGCAATCCTGAAAAGTTGACCACCACCTTGTCGGAGGTTATCGGTAAATTCAACTTGAAAAGTCATCTTGCTGCTTTCGATGTCTTAAAAAGCAAGGGGCTTGCTATTTCAAGCCTCGTTAATATTCTTGTGATTCTACCTTTTTATGGCTTTGCCAGTGTATGCGCATTGGTCAAGGCTAAAATCCGTCCCTCAGACTTAGAAATGGGTAAAAAGGATGTTTATTACGATGTCAAAAACAATGAGTTCATCGATTGGAGAACGTTGCTTTTGCTTCACGCTAAGCGGTTTCGATATCTAATGTCTCAAAACAAAAGTACCACTATAGACGGGGTTAAAGCCATTATATTTGATGATACTCCAATCAAAAAGACTGGTATAAAGACTGAAAAGGTCAGCGTTAATCACGACCACGTCAGTGGAAAATTTATTTTGGGCTATAAGCTTTTAGTCTGCGGCTTTTGGGATGGCGGCAGCTTTATTCCATTGGACTTTAGTTTTCACAGAGAAAGGGGAACCAAAGTCGACAAGCTCATCTCAAGCTTCAAAAAAGCAAAGAACGTATTGGAAAACGCAAAGCTAGTGCTTGCTAAACACGAGACGCTTCTTTTGAAAAAGGAGCAGAGTCTTATAAATGCAAGGACAAAATATGCATCTAATCCAATTAAAACCAACCATGTAAGATTGTTAAGTGCCGAGGTTATTTGTGAGAAAACCAACGCTGAACATGAAAAACTTACACAAGATTTGATCCTCAAGCAAAATGCAGTTGACCAGGCCAAAAAGCAGTTAAAGAAGTTTTACAAACACGAAAGGCTTTTCGGCCTAACAAGCAAAGAGAGAAAAGAGCAGTATAAAAAAGCAATTACTCCAGGCAGCTATGGTCATATCAGACGCAGAGAGACGGACAAGAGCAAGATTGACCTGATGACGTCCATGTTGATAAGAAGCGTAAAAAACGGATTCATACCTGATTATGTGCTTATTGACAGCTGGTTTTTCTGCCATGAATTATTGAGTCTATTATCTACGCTCAAAAATGGCAGCATTAAATTGGTTTCGATGGTAAAGATTAACAATCAAAATTTCTTTGACTGTCAAGCCAACAAGGAAATGAACGTAAAAACACTTTTACAAAAGCACCTGCCGGACGCAAAAGTGTGCAAGAAGCTAAAATCCAACTACATAAAAGTTACCTGCAAATACAAAGGCATCAGAGTAAATCTCTTTTTCGTGAAAATGGGACGATCTCAAAACTGGCATCTTCTACTCACTACCGACCTGTCATTAAGCTTTATAGATTTAATGAAGGTGTATCAAGTTCGTTGGAGTATTGAAGTGTTTTTCAAAGAATGCAAACAATACCTGAATTTAGGAAAATGTAAATCGACATCATTTGATGCACAAATAGCCGATACCACAGTATCCATGTTGCAGCACATCATGCTGAGTTACTACAAACGAATTAACTGCCAACAGAGCTACGACGGTATTTTTAGGGCTATAAGCAAAGAAATGGTTGAAATGGATTTAGTCTCAAGAATGATTGATATCATCTGGGAGCTTATAGAAATAATCGCTTCAATAGAAGGTATCGACTTTATTGAACTCCAAGAAGAGTTAATGAGGAATGATAAAGTTGCAACACTTTTTCTAAAAATGATACCTCAAAGAGCTCTTGAGAAGTCGGCATAATCCCTTAAAAATGGAAATTCTGTAGTAAAGCTATATAAAACAACACTTTGACAAAAAATAAAGCACTAATTTAACATGTATTAACGCGCCAAAGAGCCGATTAAATCTGGAGAATTCTTCTCCGAAATGTTAGTCAATAATATAACTAATTTTTTTTATGGTTTATTCCGTAAAATCTGTGTATTCAGTGTGCC
>CAIYTJ010000105.1 GCA_903929065.1 uncultured Bacteroidales bacterium
AATAGTTTTAACGGGAACATTCGGAAATTGTGCATTGGCATAAAACATGGCAACACGCTCGGCACAAAGCCCTGAAGGATAAGCTGAATTTTCCTGATTGCTTCCTGCAAAGATTTCACCGTTTTCAAGTTCGATGGCAGCACCGACATGAAATTCAGAATAAGGAGCATATGCTTTATTTACCTGTTCTTTTGCCTTGTTTATAAGTTGTTGTTTGGCATTATCCAGTTCGTCAAAACTGTAAATGCTGACTTTAGTTTCAATTGTTTTACTTTTCATTTCTTTTTCTTTTCTACTGAATCCGGTTGAAAAAATCAACGATTTGCACAAAAATATAAAATTATCTAATCAAATCCGTCTTTTTGATTAATTAGTTTTAAATTTGTAGCAAAATAATACAATAATTTTCAAATATGACAACCGGTTTTAAAGCTCAAATTCTTTCTATTTTATTGTTTGTAAGTCTGTTGGCTGTTGCTCAAACCCGAACCCAGTCATACCTTACGTATATTGAGCAATATCACCAATTGGCTGAAAAACAGCAAAAAGAACATAAAATACCTGCCAGCATAGTTTTGGCTCAGGGTTTACTCGAATCTGGAGCCGGATTAAGCAGTTTTGCAAGGCAATCGAACAATCATTTTGGAATAAAATGCAACAATGACTGGACAGGTGATAAAATTTATCACGACGACGATGCAAAAGGCGAATGTTTCCGGAAATATAATCAGGTTCTTGATTCTTACGAAGATCATGCTGCTTTCCTGAAAAACAGACCGAGATATTCATTTTTATTTGAACTTGAACCAACCGATTATGAAGGTTGGGCACACGGACTTAAAAAAGCCGGATATGCCACAGATCCAACATATGATTACAAGTTGATTTCAATCATTGAAATTTATGATTTGCATCGCTTCGATTTAAGCAATACCTATAACAGCAAAGACTTTAATCTGGCAAATAAAAATACCGGTTATGGCTCTATGGGAACTATTCAGGGTGCTATGAATCATCAAATTTACCGTGTGAATGGTGCTAAATTTGTAACATCTTGTAACGGTGATTCGTATGCGGTGATTGCGGATGAATTTAAGACTACAGAATCAAGAATTCGTGAATATAACGAAGTGGATGCAACTGCAACTTTACCAATCGGGTCGCGTGTTTTTGTTGAATCGAAAAAGAACAGAGCGCCTAAAGAATGCGAAACACATATTGTTCAGGATGGTGAGTCAATGTACAGTATTTCACAGGATTATGGTGTGAAAGTTGAAAAGTTGTATTCGTTGAATAAAATGTCATTCACCGATAGTGTTTCGTTTGGTCAGGTGCTTAAATTGAGATAAGCCTAACTTTATTACCCGAGAATAATGAGAAAAAAAAATACAGAATTATTAAGCGACGTAATAAATCAGGTGCTTAAACAACAGCATTTGGACAGGCCTTTAAATGAGAAACGTATTATTGATGCATGGCCGTTGGTTTTAGGCGCAAATATTATGAAATATACCACTGAACTTAGTATCAGAAATAAAGTTCTCTTTGTTAGTTTAAGTTCATCGGTTCTGAGGCACGATTTGTTTATATCACGTGAGGAAATCCGGAAATCATTGAATAAACACGTTGGTTGTGAAGTGATTGCAGATATTATTTTCAGATGACTCGTGAATGTCAATTGGTAAATTGTAAATGTTTGTATGGATTATGGGGAACATCTATATAACCCACTTTCAAAACTATTTGTCGATCAACTGGCGTTGGAAGTTTATGCAAATCCGGATGATTTTGAAACCGTTTACAAACTCATTTTTGATTCAGAAATTAAAGTTGCCTGGCGTGCTGCCTGGGCATGTCAGAAAATAAGTGAAAAGTATCCAACATGGTTTTCAGAAAAGCATTTCTCCGAACTTGCAGCACTTACAATTTCAAGTTCTCATGGTGGTTTGCAGCGTGGTTGTCTTTCGGTTTTAAATAACATTTCTTTACCCGGCGAAATTCCCGTTGATTTAATAAATTCCTGTTTTGAATGGATGGTTTCAGCCAAATCGCCCATTGCAGTTCAGGCACTTTCCATGAAAATGCTTTACCGGATTTGTAAAGTAGAACCGGATTTTCGTCCTGAGCTGATTGCTTACCTTGAAAACGTAAATTATGAGGATTACTCACCTGGTTTTAAATCAACAAGAAATAACATTCTTAAGGCTCTGAATAATAATTAGTTCTTGTGTTCGGGATGTAACTAATTCTTAAAAACTGCACATTTATGCAATAAAAGTGTTACTTTTGCACACGATATTAAAGCAGTAAAAACTGCTATACCTTTTAAGTTTAATTTAATCAAAGTTTTATGACTTTAAAGAAAAACATTCTGGCATTACGGCAGAAAAAAGCTATTGTTGAGAAGGGCGGAGGTGACAAAGCCATTGAGAAACAGGTAGCAATGGGTAAATTGACAGCCCGTGAACGTATTCTTACGTTGTTGGACGAGAATTCATTTCACGAATATGACCTTTTCGTTGAACACGAAGAGCGCAACTTCGGTATGGACGACAAAGTGTTGGCAGGTGACGGGGTAATTACCGGTACCGGAACAATAAACGGAGCGCCGATTTGTATTTATGCTCAGGATTTTACCGTAATGGGTGGATCGTTAGGACTAAAACATGCCCGTAAGATTACTAAAATCATGGATCATGCATTGAGAATGAAAGTTCCTTGTATCGGAATAAACGATTCGGGTGGTGCTCGTATTCAGGAAGGTATCGGCGCTTTGGCAGGTTATGGTGAGATTTTTTACCGTAATACAATGGCTTCAGGCGTTATTCCTCAGATTTCAGTTAGTTTGGGACCATGTGCCGGTGGTGCAGTTTATTCACCAGCTTTGACTGACTTCGTTTTTGTGGTTGAAAACATTTCAAAGATGTTTATTACCGGCCCGAATGTTATCGAAACGGTTTTAGGTGAAAAAATTTCGCAGGAAGATTTAGGTGGTGCTCGTGTACATGCCGAAATTACCGGAAATGCACATTTCTATGCCATGAGCGAAATTGAATGTCTGGAACAAATCAAAGAACTTATTTCGCTGATACCTCACAGCAACCAGCAAAAAGCTGCCAGCGTGGAACCAAAAGCTCCAAAAGCAACTAAAAATATCGAAAATATCATTCCGGCGGATCCAAAACAGCCTTATGATGTTCGTGAAGTTATATACGCACTTACCGATGATTCCAAATTTCTTGAAGTCCACGAACTTTGGGCGGCTAATATCGTCATAGGATTTGGTCGTTTGAATGGTGAAACTATCGGTTTCGTTGCAAACCAGCCAATGTATCTGGCCGGTGTGCTTGATTGCGATTCGTCCGATAAAGCAGCCCGTTTTATCCGTTACTGCGATGCTTTCAATATCCCAATTGTAACTTTGGAAGATATGCCGGGCTATTTGCCGGGTGTTGACCAGGAACATGCCGGTGTTATCCGTCACGGAGCTAAAATGCTTTATGCATATTCGGAAGCTACCGTTCCAAAAATTACTGTGATTCTTCGTAAAGCATATGGTGGTGGTTATATTGCCATGAACTCACGTCACCTTGGAGCTGATTTTATGTTGGCATGGCCAAGTGCTGAAATCGCCGTTATGGGACCTGAAGGAGCCGCAAACATTATTTTCCGCAAGGAAATTATGGAAGCCGAAGACGAAGATGCAATGCGTCAACAAAAAGTTCAGGAATATATTGAGAAATTCGCAAATCCATATGTAGCAGCTTCAAAAGGGTATATCGATGCAGTAATTGAGCCAAGTGAAACACGCGGAATGCTTTTGCACGCTCTTGAAGTATCCAAAAACAAAGACGATTATCGTCCGGCTAAAAAACACGGAATTCCTCCATTTTGATTTACCATTTTTATTATTTACCATTTACCATTTTAAAAAATAATTATGGAAAACGAAAAACAGGAATTAGTAGATTTTGCTGTAACAGCCCGAAAATATAAAACGCTTCTTACCAAAAAATATCTGAACCGGAAACCCTGGGTAAATCCCAGTCCGTATGAAATTCAATCCATCATACCCGGAACGATTTTAGAAGTTTTTGTAGCGGAAGGAGAGGTTTATAAGGAAGGAGCACCGCTTTTGATTCTGGAAGCTATGAAAATGCAGAACCGAATTCAGATGCCATTTACAGCACGAATTAAAAAAATTAATGTGGAAGTTGGAAGCAGAATTCCAAAAGATTCATTAATGATTGAATTAGAATCAGTTGACGAGATTGAAGCTTAATTAATCAACTAACAATAATAAGGCCGGTCATTGAAAAGTGACCGGCCTTTTTTTGTCAATTATTTCCGAAATTTTTCGAGATGAAACCATAAGGAAAGTATAAGGGAGGTCCGAGGGAGGTCCGAGGGAAGTTCGAGGGAAGTCAAAGGGAACTTCTTGTGAAAATACTGCAACCTATTGAAATAAATTCCTGATTTTGGGCAGCAATATATTTATAAATTCCTGTTCGAAATTGGGAGTAAATATATCATTTTCAAGAGAAGTTTTTATTTCGTCAATATTCCAGAATCTTCCTTCAGATATCTCACCCGGATCGGGAGTAATAATGCCATCATAGATTATGTAAAAACTGTTTACCAGTTCGGCTTCTCGGCTGGACCTGAATGAATAACTTTTAATGAATTCAGGTTTAAAGTCGGTTATTCCAAGTTCTTCACGGACTTCGCGTTTCAATGCCTCTGTTACTTCTTCGCCATAATCGACATGTCCTCCCACCGAAGTGTCCCATTTGCCCGGCTGAATGTCTTTGTTTTCCGCTCGCTTTTGCAAATACAATTCACCTGCGGAATTAAAAACATGTAAATGAACGACGGGATGAAGTAAAAAACTTCCGGAATGACATTCCTTGC
>CAIYTJ010000106.1 GCA_903929065.1 uncultured Bacteroidales bacterium
ATGATTCCACTGTTCTTCATCCATTGAAAGAGTTAAAGGCATTCAACAAAATAAAGCTGAAAAAGGGCGAAGTAAAAACTATTTATTTTACCATGTCAGCAACTGATTTTTCATTTTTTGATGTTAAACAGAACAAGTGGTCATTTATGTCAGGGAAGTTTGATATTTTTGTTGGCAGTTCTTCAATTGATATGCGATTGAAAAAACAGTTGAAAATAATGTAAGTTGCTATAAATCAATAAATATCATTTAATGATAAAAATGTTTTTTTGATTTCACAAATATTTAGCAAAATACCCGATAAATGATAAAAGACCTGTTTATAAAAAAGACATTGGCTCAACTTGATGAAGAGGCATCTAGTAATAAATACGGCTTGAAACGCCATTTGGGACTTACCAACTTGACGCTGCTGGGTATTGGGAGCGTAATCGGTGCCGGCATTTTTGTACTTACCGGGACTGCTGCTCAAATGCACGCCGGGCCTGCCATCGTTTTGTCGTTTATATTATCGGCTATTGGCTGCTTATTGGCTGGACTTTGCTACGCGGAGTTTGCATCTATGATTCCACTGTCAGGCAGTGCATATACATACGGTTATGCGACAATGGGCGAGTTGTTTGCCTGGATTATTGGTTGGGATTTGGTATTGGAGTATTTATTTGCTACATCTACCGTGGCAGTTGGTTGGTCGGGTTATATGCTGAGTTTTTTGGCTGATTATGGAATTTACATACCAACTTCGTTAGCGCAGGCTCCGTTTGATTTCGACCAACATGGATGGCATGTTACCGGAGCATTTTTCAATTTTCCCGCCGTACTTATTGTCGTTTTGGTTACAATTTTATTGGTTGTTGGAATTAAAGAATCGGTAAGATTCAACAATATAGCTGTTATAATAAAAATTATTATTGTTCTGCTTTTTATTGGCTTTGGTATTTCGCATATTCACCCACAGAATTGGGTGCCATTTATTCCCAAAAATACCGGTGTGTGGGGACAATACGGATGGTCGGGCATTCTGACAGGATCGGGTGTTATTTTCTTTGCATACATAGGTTTCGATGCTGTTTCCACTACTTCCCAGGAAGCTATTAACCCCAAACGGGATTTACCGTTGAGCATTCTTTTTACGTTGCTTATTTGTACTATATTATATGTCGGTGTAAGTTTTGTGCTTACCGGAATTGTAAATTACAAAGATCTGAACGTTTCGGCGCCTATTGCACTTGCCATTGACAGAAGCGGTGCAGAGTTAAAGTGGTTAAGCCCTTATATCAAATTAGGAACAATTGCCGGTCTGAGTTCTGTAATTATAGTAACATTATTAGGTCAAACCCGAATTTTCTTCTCCATGGCTCACGATGGTTTACTTTGGAAATGCTTTACTAAAACACATGCTAAATTTAAAACGCCACATTATTCCACCTTAATTACCGGCTTTTTTACAGCTTTGATCGCCGGATTATTACCAATTGGACTGTTGGGTGAATTGGTCTCTATTGGGACTTTACTTGCATTTATCATTGTTTGCATCGGTATTCTTATTTTGCGAAAAACGGATCCTGATGCTCCCAGAGCTTTTAAAACGCCATGGGTGCCATTTGTACCTATTTTGGGAGCTTTTGTGTGTTTTATTCAAATGTTGGCACTTCCTGCTGATACCTGGTTGCGGTTATTTATTTGGATGGCAATAGGTTTTGTAATTTATTTTGGCTACGGTCGGAAACATAGTGTGGCAAGAAAGTTAAGAAAAAGCAGCAAAAAATAAAGAATCTAATAAAAATCAATTGAAAATATATACTAAAATGACAAAACTATCATCAAAAGATTACATTGCATTGGAAGACAGGTATGGTGCGCACAATTATCATCCACTTCCGGTTGTGCTGGAAAAAGGAAAAGGAATTTATGTGTGGGATGTTGAAGGAAATAAATACATGGATTTTTTATCGGCTTATTCTGCTGTAAATCAGGGACATTGTCATCCTGAAATTACTAAAGCAATGATTCATCAAGCCAAAAAACTCACTCTGACTTCGCGTGCTTTTTACAATTCAGAATTAGGTTTATTTGAAAAACACATTACTCAATATTTTGGATTTGACAAAGTGTTGGCCATGAATTCAGGTGTTGAAGCTGTTGAAACTGCACTGAAACTTTGCCGTAAATGGGCATATCTGGTAAAAAAGATTGAACAGAATAATGCTAAAATAATTGTTTGCGAAAATAATTTTCATGGAAGGACCATTACTGCTGTTTCTATTTCGAGTGATCCTGATTCTTTTGGAGATTATGGCCCATTCACTCAAGGATTTATTAAAATACCTTATAATGACATTAATGCATTAAAAATAGCTCTTGAAGATTCAACGGTGGCAGGTTTTCTGGTAGAACCAATTCAGGGTGAGGCGGGAGTAATTGTGCCCAATGAAGGATATTTAAAAGAAGCGCTTTCACTTTGCAAATCAAGAAATGTATTATTTATTGCCGACGAAGTTCAAACCGGTTTAGCTCGAACAGGACGAAAAATTTGTTGTGATCACGAAGATGTACGTCCTGATATTTTGATTCTTGGCAAAGCTCTGTCAGGAGGAACTATGCCTGTTTCTGCTGTCTTGGCCGATGATGATATTATGTTGTGTATAAAACCCGGTGAACACGGCTCTACTTTTGGTGGTAATCCATTAGCTTGTAAAGTGGCAACCGCAGCACTTCAAGTTATTGAAAATGAAAAATTAGCTGAAAATGCTGAAGAACTTGGTTTGTTTTTCAGAGAGGAACTTTTGAAAATAAATTCGGAAATGATTGAAGCCGTTCGAGGCAAAGGATTACTCAATGCTATCGTTATTAAACCAAAAAATGGAATAGAAGCATGGGATGTTTGTGAAGAGTTAAAACGTAATGGAATTTTGGCAAAACCTACGCACCAGCACATTATCCGGCTGGCACCTCCACTCGTTATAAACAAGAAAGAAATTGAAAAAGCAATTAAAATCATTCGTACTACATTGAATAAATTTCAATAAATTTAATAATACCATTTGGAAACCACTGAATTTTAATCGAATAAGTTTGAGTGGTTTTCTTGTTTTAGTTTATTTGATTTCAATTAGAAATTTTGGCAGATTGCAATAAAACTTTAAAAAACGAATTTTTCATTAAAAAAAGCGTGGACTAAATCTTTACTCGCGTACGTGGCTCTAAGAAGCCATATAGTGATGATAAGTCAAAAGCCCACGCCGTAGCGTCAGCTTTTTGCTCATTGTATTATCTATCACTATATTCGTTTTTTTTTTGAAATTTCCTAGGTTTCGTACCCGCGAACAAT
>CAIYTJ010000107.1 GCA_903929065.1 uncultured Bacteroidales bacterium
AAGCGCGCCCCCTGCTCGTTCTATCTCGCCGTCAAAATCCATTGCACCGCCCAGCCGAAATGATATGAATAACCCCGCCTCAGACTGGCTGGTTCTGATTCGACCTTTGCTGGCTGGTTTTGATTCGACCCCTGACACAAACGATCAAGGGCACCTGTTCTTCAGGCTCATATTTTACGTGAATTGGCCTCGTTGGACTGGTCGGTTAAGCGAGCTAAAAGCAAGGGCGGTATGCCAGCAAGGAAAGACTTTTTTCATTTGCACGGTTCTGAGGATGTTCCAGGTATGGAATATCTAAACTGGAGAGAATTTCTTAGATACAATGGTTCTAAAGCTCGCCGACGTGATCGGGTTTTACTAAATAAGGACAACACGCATGCAATTTATACTGTAATTTATAGGGAATTGCTAGCATGCCTTAGGATTGCTGGTCTTTACAAGCAGACGTATGCAGTAAACGGTAATGATGAAGCAAAGCGTTTGGAATGTATCAAACTCGTAATTGCGCGGGCCAAAGACGCTATTCTTGCAATATTTCTTGCAGCTGGCTACTTCGATGGTACACAAACAGAGCGATCAACAGGCGATTCGGAGGTTTCCGATGAATAATAGACATGTGGTGATTGAAGGAGATCATTATTGGGCAGGGTTTTATATAGCTGAAGGAACGATTCGGGACATTTCTCACGCGGTTTTAGTGCCTATGCCAGTCGGCGCCTTTTATATATCAACGGCTATTAAATATATTGCTAAGTGGAAAAACAAGGAAATGAAAATCGTGTGGAAATCACGAGTTTGTATAAAAAACGGCCCCCATCTTAATGAAATCAGAGCTTTATACATTGTGGGTCGACATGGCGAAATCGGATCACTAGATACTCCTCAGCGAACGATGCCATTGCTGCGTTGCACTCCGACAACGCAACAATTAGCTATTTCGTGTGGCAGTAACCATGTAGTAGCTGGGCATAAAGTTGTTTCGAGTGATGTAAATGAGTCGTTCGCGTTCGTTCGTATTAACTGGTTGGGAGAGTTGGTGGATCATAAGAATTCTTCACTGCTTTCAGAAAGTCTTAAACCAGATTGTGAGGTCTACATACAAGTTGGCCTCGCAAAGCCTTTGATCGCCGGTACGAGATGCCTTGACGATCCAAAACTGACGCCTCGCTCTTTCGCTCGTCCCGCTAAAGGCAATATTGTTGTTCTTAACATTGGAGAAATAAGCGATGTTTATCGTGTTCGCAAATCTCAATCTTACGAAGCAATTGCCGTGGATTTACTGAGATGTTTGAGAGGAGACAATAAGGAACCGAATCCACACAAAACGCCCATCCTCAATCAACTGTCAATGTCGGACAAACTGCGATCATCCCCGTGGTCTATTTTGGCGATTCGATTGAACAATTCGGCGGTGTTTTTGTACATTACGGGATGGACCGTTGCTGGCGGTACGTTTTCGCAAATGGAGAATCAGGAAACGTTTTTTACAGAGCGAGCTCTGATATTATGCCACAAAAGTCAGTGCGCTCCTATCCAGGCCCCCGAACTTGGCAAAATGCTCGGCTACACCGGATTTGTTTCGACTTATTTTGGGGTTTGTTCTTTTGAACTTGCGAATTGCGCCTCGTTTAGAGAAGTGTGTGATATTGCAGTGCATGCGGTAAAGGAAAGCCTTTTGCTACAGCGAGCAGCTCATGACCGAGGTTTGGTTACTATGCTATTTTCCTGGGACAAGATCGATAACAAATGGGTTGGCAAGAAAAATTTTACCTATAAACGTTTGCTTAAAGAACTGTTTGCAGAACTCACTCGAGATCAGGTAACGGGTGCAATGAAGCTTACAAGTGACATTTTGGATGTTCCTGTTGATATTTGCAGTGCGGTTGCGCATCGAACACCTTGGTTTATGGCGAGATACGTTTTACCCGTAACTGCGCAAGGTGATTCTCCAACCAGTGAGGCTCTGGAGCGCAGTTTTAGGGAGATAGGTGTTAAGTGGTTAAGTGATGGGGATGCCTCAAAACTTAGTAAATTGGAGGATGCTGGCATTCCGATTGTGAATATCGGTGAGCTTAAATTGACGGACCGTCGTGAAATAGAGGATTACTTGGCGATCTATCAGGCGTTGCAAGTTTACGGAAATTCCGGTAATGATGTTAAACCTATGAACATCGCTGTGTTTGGGGCGCCAGGTTCCGGAAAGTCATTTGGTATTAGCCAGGTAGTAAAATATATTGCAAATACCACAAACGGCGTTTATCAAGTTGGTGATTTACAGTTCAATCTGAGCCAATTTTCATCGATACGTGATCTTCCAGCAGCTCTTCATTTGGTTAGAAACGAATGTTTATCAGGGAGAATTCCAATTGTTTTTTTTGATGAATTTGATTCCAGTCTGGAAGGCGAGCTTTTTGGTTGGCTGAAATATCTTTTAGCTCCAATGCAGGACGGGAGTTTTTATGATAGCGGAAGTACTTATAAAATTGGCAAAGCAGTATTTATTTTTGCAGGAGGTGTTAATCGCAGTTTTGAAGAGCTTAATGGAAGAATGCGCAATCCAAACTTTTGTGAAGCGAAGGGACCTGATTTTATTAGTCGTTTGAAATGTCATCTCAACGTTCAAGGCGTAAACAAGCCTGAGGATGACGGAGATCAAGGTCGATTTGTTCTTCGCCG
This sequence comes from uncultured Bacteroidales bacterium, assembly GCA_903929065.1. Classification (GTDB taxonomy): domain Bacteria; phylum Bacteroidota; class Bacteroidia; order Bacteroidales; family Paludibacteraceae; genus Paludibacter. Next base: position 2,677 of record CAIYTJ010000107.1, read on the forward strand.
CGGTGTTTTTTTACATGGGATTCTTCGTCGTAGGCTGGAATTAACACCAGGTGACAAGGCGCAAGCACTGCTGCACCGTAATGTTGCTCGCGCGCTTTTAAAGATCGATCGTTTTAAGCATGGTGTCAGATCTATGGAATCCATCATAAAAATGTGCAGTTTTCGGCGAGGGCATGAAATTGGACCATCAGATTTGCCATCTATGGAGCAATTGGAAATGCACGTGGATGCATCGAAATTGTTTCAACATATTGAGGATGAATTAGATTAGCTGCAGCTCGACGTGGGAAGGTGCTCAAGGCGTAGCATTCATATCCCTATTGCTAACCCCAATGCCGTTAAGGAATTCAGGCAGAGATTTCTTTTACTAAATAATCGATTGAAGTGGACCCCATTCTTTAGACCAAAATTTAACAATTTTAAGTTATAGTTCCAGGCTCCGCCGGGTCTTGGTTTTTTGTTTCCTGTTATTACTCGCTGATCTTTACCTTGGCCGTGGCTCCGGTGTCGAGGCTGGAGTGAGTCGCTTTGCCCCGTAGGG
>CAIYTJ010000108.1 GCA_903929065.1 uncultured Bacteroidales bacterium
AATTACGCCCCGTTTTTTTAAGTGGGTGCCGGACTCCACTTGTTTGAATTATTAATATTTAATGCATTATATCTGTTTTATTTCATTCAAATTTAATTTTTTCTCTTTCAATAAACTCACTTATACCTGTAGGTTTCTTTCCGGTAATTTTTTCGTAAAAATCTGATATAACTGGTTCTTTTTGAAATCTTGGCAGAAAATGTAGCATGATCATTACGATAATCATACCTTTAATCATTCCTTCTTTTTTCTTAATCCTGTAAAATTCAAAAGGACTTACACTTGAAAATCTAACCGGTCTTTTAATTGATGCATTTAATAAGTCAACAACTTTATAAAAGTCCAGGTTCTCGTATCCGGTTAGTTCAATAGCACGATTTCTGAATTCAGAAAATTTATTCAGCAAAACAGCAGCTGTCTCTCCAATATTTTCGATGTCTATCCAGTTAAATTTCGCTCTTCCTGATGGTAAGATTATTTGTCGTTTTGTTTTTATGTCTTTGAGCAAAGTTGTGGTCAGATTTTGCATGAAATAACTTGGTCTTAAAAAAACATAGTCCAGTTTATATTCCTGAATTAGTTTTTCAATCTTGTTATGTGGTATTACTTTGCTTTTCTCGGCTCCTTGTACCGACAAAAACACAACTTCATTTACCTTATGTTCTTTAATTTTTTGAATTAATGGTCTAAAGTATTTCTCAATATCAGCGATATGAGGTGGTCTGAGTAGGAATATTGTATCAATACCTTTCAGTGCATTATCAAAAGTTTCCGGTTGTTCAAAATCAAATCTAACAAGGCAAGTTTTCGGGAAGTCTTTAAATAGATTTTTTGCTTTTTCAATGTTTCTTACGCCGGCAATTATGGTATTCGGGGTTCCATTTTTCTCTAAGAACCGAATTACCTCGAATCCCACATTCCCGGTTGCACCCGTGATTAAAATTTTCTTCATCTCTTATTTTTTCTTATTTAATGCTTGCTCTGTTCGGTATAATCTTAAGTAAATCATGTTAGAAACAAAACTATTCCTTTTAATCTATATTTATAATTCTCATTTCCAACTGTTGAAAGTACAACTTTCCCTGTACTCACTATCAAACGATTACGCTTAGCCGAATTCAAGATTACATACTAAACTTACCAAATACTTAGGCTTTCTACTCAAATCCTTTTATTCTAATAATGCTTCTTTAAAAAAGCTTTAGCACTATCAGTCAATTCTTCAACTTTATACGTCAAAACCGGATCTTTTTTCTCTAAATCAAGACGAACAATATCTTTAACTCTGAATATGCACATCCCCGATTCCAGATTATTTTCATATAGTTCAAGCTTATCGCTGTCATTCAGAAATCGCATATCACTAAGAATAAACATACCCGATATATCATTCTTTTTTATTTGTTCTACTACATTTTTATTCATACAGCCGTAATAATAGCTATATGTCGCGGTATCCTTTCTCATTTCTGAAATTAATTTTACATATACCCATTGTTTGTTTTGTTTATTTGTATTTACTGCTGTTGCGTTTACATTTAACATGTATTGATATTAAAATAAGCTAAGTTGCTCTTTGACATTTTGATTGAATTGACGTTCTTCGCATAGCAAGTCACGTATAGGTGTTTTGTCT
>CAIYTJ010000109.1 GCA_903929065.1 uncultured Bacteroidales bacterium
AAAAGATGCTGCTTCAACAGCCATTTATGGTTCGCGTGGTGCAAACGGCGTTATTATCATTCAGACAAAATCCGGAAATCAGGGGAAAATATCTGTTAATTATAATGCATATTTCGGCATTAAACAGGTTTCAAAATACCTGGATGTTTTGACTCCTTATCAGTTTGCACAAAAGCAATATGAAAGGGCTGTGTTGAACAATTCGGTTTCTTCGGATTACGAAACCTATTTTGGCAGTTACAACGATATTAATCTTTACAATTATGCAAATCCTACTAACTGGCAGAAAGAAAGTTTCGGCAGATTAGGTTCAACTCAAAACCACAGTGTTACTGTTTCAGGTGGAAATAAGCTGATAACTTTTAATTTAAACTATAACCACATGGACGATAAAGCCATTATGGCAATGTCCGATTATCACCGCGATAATATTGCAGCCAAAGTAAATATTAATCCACTTAAATGGATGAAAGTAGATTTTTCGGCAAGATATTCTGGTACAGTGATAGATGGTGGTGGTGCAAATGACCAAACAGGATCTGAAAAATCAACTTCCGATTCGCGTATTAAAAATGCGGTAACTTATACTCCTATTCCATTAAAAAACCTGGTTTTACAGGATGATAATGTGGATGCAGTGGCAAGTTTGTATTCTCCCTTACAAACCATAGCCGATAACGACCGGTATCAAAACACCAAAACATTAACAATTAATGGCGGACTTACTATTAATATCACAAAAGATCTTGTATTTAAAACAAATCTGGGATATATCACCACTGATAAAATTGATAATCGCTTCTGGGGACTTTCTTCGTACTATGTGCTCAATGGCGGTGCAACAAAATTAAATAATGCAGCTGCTCCGGCAGTAACGCTGAATGATATAAATACATCAAAATTTCAGGCATCCAATGTGTTGACATATTCCAAAAAAAATATCTTCAGGGGGCATAATCTGACCGTGATGGTTGGTGAAGAAAACGTAAGCACTTCATACGATAATTATATCAGGAATTATGAAGCATTAAAGCCTTCATACAACTCAAAACAAGCCTGGGATAGTATTCAGAATGGCACTATAAAATCTCCAAATCACTATTATGCTCCTGATGACAGATTATTATCATTCTTTGGAAGGGTAAATTATGATATTAATGATCGCTATTTAATAGCTCTAACTATGCGTGCGGATGGTTCAAGCAAATTTATGAATGAAAATCATTGGGGATATTTTCCATCTGTGTCGGCTGGTTGGCGTATTTCGGAAGAAGGTTTTATGAAAGATGCTCAGGACTGGTTATCAAACCTGAAACTAAGAGGTAGTTTCGGCGAATCGGGAAATAACAATATTCCACTTGCATCATTCTGGAGAAACTATTCAATTACTTCAAACAACTATCTTCCAACTTCCATGCAAACAAATTATTTTGTTGCCGGTGGTTCAAGTAATATTCTTGCAAACAATGATTTAAGATGGGAAACCACCATAACACGTGGTGGCGGTCTTGATTTTGGATTCTTTAAAAACAGACTAAGCGGTTCCATTGATTTATATTCAAACACAACAGTCGGGATTTTAATGCCAATGCAGCTTTCAGGAGTTGGTTATGTTTCTCAATGGCAAAATGTAGGTCAAACTTCAAACCGTGGAGCTGAAATCAATTTGAATGCTGTAATTGTTCAGAAAAAAGATTTCAATCTGACTGTAGGAATCAACTTCAGTACAAATGTCAATAATGTTGACAATTTAGGCTCATTAACCAGTTATTCGTTTAATGAAGCATGGACAAGCAGTACATTAGCTTCAAACAGTTATTTTGTAACACCAGGCCAACCTGTAGGTATAATCTATGGTTTTAAAACAACAGGAATGTATACATCTGATGATTTTACCTGGAATGGAAATCACTGGGTGATGAATGCTACAAAATATTCTAACGCCGTAACGCTGGCAGATGGTGTAACAAAAGTTTACAAAGATGCCAATGGAAATGCATTTGTTGATAACAGTGCCATTGCAGGCTTAAGCTGGGGACCGGGAGCTATGAAAATACAGGATGTTGATGGAGATGGCAAGATTACACTGGCCGATCGTCAGAAAATTGGTGACACCAATCCAAAACATTACGGATCGGTAAATATTAGTTGTAATTATAAAGGTATTGATTTTAGTACGAATATAAATTGGGTATACGGAAATAATATTTATAATGCCAGCAAAATAGAAATGTCGTCATTGTATTATAAAGACAGAAACATGTTGGCTTCCACTTTAAATTCATATACACAAATTGACTGGGCTACCGGAAACCGGGTTACTGACCCTTCATTGCTTACTGCCATGAATGCAAATGCATCCATGTGGGCACCACCTACCAATAATTATGCGCTAACCTCGTGGGCAATTGAAGATGGTTCGTTTATACGGTTGAATAATCTGACCATTGGTTATACATTCCCTGTAAAAATGACTAAAAAATTCTATGTGCAGAAACTGAGGGTTTATGCTACAGGAAATAACCTGTTTATATTGACTAATTATTCCGGATATGATCCTGAAGTGGATACCAGACGAACAACTCCTGCTACACCGGGCGTTGATTACTCCGCATATCCTAAAAGTCGTTCTTACAATATTGGACTTAATATAACCTTCTAAAAATCACACTATAATGAAAAAACTAGTTTTATCTATATTCTTTGGAGTTATACTTATTTCACTCTCATCGTGTGATCAGTTTTTAGCTCCTCCAAGCAATTCATTACTAAGTGATGATATTGTTTTTAGCTCGCCCGATTCAACGAAAAAAGCTATTGCAGCTATATACGAGATATTTGGCGAAAACAACTCGTATCGAAACCGTTTGTGGTTGCAAATGGGAATCAATACTGATATTGAATATCGTTCAGGATGGACAGCAGGTGCTGTAATTTCTTCAGTTAAGTCTGATGATTATATTTCACTTTATTTTGCCAATTCATTAGTTCCTGATGGTTATAACAACAGTGATGCGGCTAATCCTTGGAGCAGAATTTATCAGGGAATTGAACGTGCAAATCTTGCCATTGCAGGAATCAGAACGTATGGTAAACCAGCAGCAGGAAACGATATGGGTCATTATCTCGGCGAAGCGCTGACATTAAGAGCTTATTTATATTACGATTTAATTAAATGGTGGGGCGATGTTCCGGCGCATTTTACTCCGGTAGACTCTAAATCCATTTATTTGCCTAAAAGCAATCGGGACAGTATTTACAATCAACTTGTAAAAGACTTGCAGGAAGCTACAAGTGTTCTTTACAGCACAAACACACCTTTGACAAACACAACAAAGCGTGTGAGCAAAGATGCAGCCCGAGGATTACTTGCAAGAATATGTTTATCGGCAGCCGGTTATTCCATGCGTCCTTTAGGAACAGGTGATGCACAGATTGTCAATAATACAATTTCAGAAACCCGCCGCACTGAACTTTACACCATTGCCCGTCAGGCTTGTAAAGATATAATTTCTGATGGCAAATATCAGTTAGCAGCAAACTTTAAGGACATTTTCTACGATCAATGTCAGGATGTGGAAACACACGGACGTGAAGCAATCTGGCAGTTGCCGTACAATATGGGATTGCGTGGCCGTATGGTTTATAACCTGGGTTTGCCACGTGCGGCTGATGGTGTTCTTGTTTCAGGAGCAGCAACTAGTATTGGTGGACAATTCAAGGTAACTCCGAGTTTCTTCTACGATTTTGATGTAAACGATACCCGTAGAGATATTACCGTTGTTCCATATAAAGTTCAAAAGAGTACCACGGTTACCGGTGTTATGGAGCAAACAGTTTCATCGGGAATTGCCGGATTCAATATTGCCAAATGGCGTGCTGAATGGGTAAAAACTCCGATTTCAGGAACCGACGATGGAGTTTCACCAATTATTTTACGTTATGCCGATGTTCTTTTAATGTATGCTGAAGCCGATTTATATTTGAACGGCTCTGACGGAGCTACTTATTTCAATATGGTTCGTCGCAGAGGATTTGGACAACCGGTTAATGCAACTTCTCCTTACGACTTACCACTTACGTTGAATAACATTAAGCAGGAAAGAGCTTTTGAATTTTGTGGTGAAAATATCCGCAAATATGATTTGGAGCGTTGGGGAATGCTAAAATCTGCCATTGATCAATCTTCATTAAACATGGCAGCTTTGCGCGATGCAGCAGGAAATTATGCAACTGTACCAGCAACAATCTATTACAGGTATTACACAACAGTACCTGCCAAATATCTACCTCTCCCAACTGTTGGCGAAAGAACTTTGGAGATTTACGGTCTGAACAGAGGAGATCGGAAGACACACGTCTGAACTCCAGTCACATTA
>CAIYTJ010000110.1 GCA_903929065.1 uncultured Bacteroidales bacterium
AGGTGCATCTGAAAATCTCGGAACCAATAACAATTTAGTTATTAGTAAAACAAAAAAATTCACAATTTATGGTTATGGTTTCTATGATACTTCAGCACTGAATTCTTCGCTTAAAAAGACTGATGCTACCTATCTGGATCAACAGGTTCTTGACAGATTATATCGAATTGCGCCACAAATAAGTTTTAACTTGCCAAATCTGAAATTTGCACTTGAATATGACTTTACAACTGCTTCATATGGTAAGTTAAAAACAGATGGAACTTCTGAAAATCCATATTTTGTAAACAATCATAGAGTATTGGCTTCGGTAAGTTATATTTTCTAGAGTATTTTCAAAAATAATAAAACGCGAATCAAAGTTATGATTCGCGTTTTATTATTTAACTCCTAAAGTTCCTTCATCAAATATCGACCGCTTCGGCGGGTCCGTTGGGTCAGCAAAATTGTTCTTCCACTGGTTGTTTTCTGAACAATTTCATCGTTTATTCCACGAATGGTAAGAAGTTCCAATCCATCATTGTAAGTGACCTTGAAATCATTTCCCAATTCGTCGAGTGCTCCGGCCAAATAGCGGGAATTATCCACACAAACCGAAATGCTGATGGCAGAACTCTGAATCAGAGCCACTTTCAGCCGGTGTTTGTTCATTACGGCAAAAGCTTTGGATAAACTTTCTTCCAACACAAACGAAAAATCGCGTGGACGAATCGTTATCAATACCTGATTTTTTCTAAGAATTAAAACCGGTACTTCGATTGGTTTTTCTGTAACTGCCTTAATAACAGAACCATCTTCATCAGGACTTCCGAATGGGCGGACATAAAGCGGAATATGTTTGTTTTCTAACGGTTTAATGGTTTTCGGGTGGATAATCTGGGCACCGCTGTAAGCCAGTTCCACTGCGTCAAGGTAAGTCAGTTCAGGAATATGAACCGTATTTTCAAACAATCGCGGATCGGCATTCAGAATACCCGGAACATCTTTCCAAATAGTCACACTTTCAGCATCCAGCAAATTTCCAACCACTGCAGCTGTATAATCAGAACCTTCGCGCCCGAGTGTTGTCGGGTCGCCTTTCACATTTGCTCCGATAAATCCCTGACCGATATAAATTCTGCTTTTGCTAAAATCAACAGCCTTTTGCAACCGAACCTGCGAATCGTTCATTCGTACATTTGCTTCGCGGAAATTGCTGTCAGTCACAATCAGTTCACGCATATTGAGCCACATATTATTAATTCCCGACTCAAGTAAATAAGCTGAAACGATTTTAGTTGAAATCAATTCACCATACGAAACCAACCGGTCGTACCAACTGTCGTAATCATCGCCAACGCCTTCGGTAATGTATTTTTTTAGTTCGGAGAATAATGGTTCGACAGAACTTCGTCCCGATTCAGGAGTTAAAAATAATTCTGAAATAATAGCTTCATGATACGCTTCCACTTCGGTCAACTTTGTCAAAGCGCCCTGATGATCGGCTTTCATAAACAAATCGAGCACCACTTCCATGGCGTTGGTGGTTTTACCCATAGCCGAAACAACTATAAAAAGATTATCATTAATCGTCGAAACAATTTTGACGATATTTCTGATTCCTTCCGCCGAGCGTACCGAAGCACCACCGAATTTATATACTTTCATCTGACTACGAATTTATCGAATTAATACGAATTTGAACTTTACAAACTTTCTGCTTTATAAACTTTTCACTGAATGACCTTCACTCCCACCAGTTTATCGTACCGTTCACCCCACGGGCGATGATATACATAAATGGTATATTCGTTGCTGGTTTGCCAGTGACTTCCATCCACCCGTTCCACGGCAGCTTTGGTTTCTCCTTTGGGCACAAACCAATATTGGTAGTTATATCCACCCTGTTTCAACAAAATAGTTTGAACGTAACTTTCTGTTTTGCCGTCATAATTCATTCTCACAGCATCATTCAGCTGGTTATAATTAAATTCACCGCCAAGGTACAACCGACCATCGAAAAATGGCTGCTTGGTAGGCAAATTGAAATGAACAAACATATAATCAGCCTCGGTATCGTCGTTTTGTGAATTCTGCAGATTTATTACAAATTTACCGTTCACATCCTGATCGGAGGAATAGATTTTCGAATTCTGAATTTTATTGTCATACAAAAAAGCATCGTAATAGGGTTTGGTAAACTGAATGTTGGCCACTCCTTCGCCGGCCGCATAAACTCCCGAAATATCAAACCGGTGGTATTCATTTCCACCTTCGAAAATCAACGTTTTATTGTTAATATAACTCAATTTAGAAGTCGAAATATAGGTTGGTTGCAAGTCAGCAACCTGATTATCAATTCTATTATTCTGTCGCACAACAACCTTGATTTCTGAAGCCGCATCACGCACGGAATAACCATTAAACATCAAATCGAAATCCAGTTGCTGCAACCTGCCGCTTAATTCGGTATCGGTATTTCCACGAATAGTTCCGGCTATTGACACATGCGGCTCAACTATGGAAAAGCAAGCCTGTGCAATCGGATTTTCCACATTATTATCTTCATAAATCTGAATGACGTAATTACCTGAAATTTTAAAACCCATATCATTGTTTGGCAATTGGAAAGCATAATGTGTGTACAAGTAAGTGGTATTCAGCGACTGGACGTAATTCGTGATATTTGCCGTGGTATAACCAGTCAGGTATTCGGTCGCATTCAATCCCGATGGAGTCCAGTCGGCATTGCAATGTATCACCTTGTAGCTGTATGAATGATTACCGTGAGACATTTCGTCGAAGCTTACCAGCAAAAAATCCGAACTATTCAGTTCCATAATGGGCAAACTGAATTTTGCTCCCGACAAACTAATTTGCAGTGTTTTAATCTGAGGATTGAATATTTTTGTGCGGTATGTTTGTGACGAAACGGCTAGACAAATTAGAATAGAATAAAGGAAAATCAGTTTCTTCATCGAATAAATTTTAATAGAGCACAAAAATAGAAAAATTAAAGGAAATAACGGAATATAAGACAATTAATTGTTGAATAACTAAATTTAAACGGTATGTAATTCTATATTTTCCCTTTGTTTATTTACAGGAAAAATACACTGAAAAACTTTTCAACAACCGCTAAACTTTAAGATTTTTGTTCTGTATTTTATCGTACAATTTGCCTTACTTTGTGACTTATGAAGGCAGAAATTCTCGACAAACTCAAAACGCTGGCTGAATCGGCAAAGTATGATGTTTCGTGTGCTTCCAGCGGTACCACGCGGAAGAATACGCCGGGAGGAATCGGCAGTACGACCGGTTTTGGAATCTGCCACAGCTTTACCGAGGACGGCCGGTGCGTGTCGTTGCTCAAGATTATGCTCACCAATTATTGCATTTACGATTGCGCCTATTGCATCAACCGGCGTTCCAACGACATTCCGCGGGCCACTTTTGCGGTAAGCGAACTGGTGGAACTGACTATCGAGTTTTACCGCCGGAACTATATTGAAGGACTGTTTTTGAGTTCGGGGGTTGTGCGCGATCCGGATTATACCATGGAACGAATGGTTCGCGTGATAAAAGACCTGCGAACGGTTCATCGTTTCAACGGCTACATTCACATGAAAAGCATTCCCGGTGCCAGCCAGCAGTTGGTGCAGGAAGCCGGATTGTATGCCGACCGACTGAGTGTAAATTTGGAGATTGCCACCGAACAAAACCTGAAAATGCTGGCACCGGAGAAAAACCACGAAAGCGTTTATAAACCCATGCTTTATATTCAGCAGGGCGTGTTGGAAAGTGCCGAAGAACGCCAGAAACACCGCTCGGCACCCCGGTTTGCACCAGCAGGACAAAGTACCCAACTAATTATCGGCGCCACCGACGAGAACGACAATCAGATTCTGCAAACTTCGGCGGCATTGTACAATCGCCCCAGCATGAAGCGCGTTTATTATTCGGGATATATTCCGGTCAATTCGTATGATAACCGGTTACCTGCCCTGAAACAGGCACCGCTGGTGCGCGAAAACCGGCTTTATCAGGCCGACTGGCTGCTACGTTTCTACGATTTCAAAGTCGACGAAATTGTAGACGAAAAGAATCCCGACCTTGATTTAGAAATTGACCCGAAACTGGCGTGGGCCTTGCGTCATCCCGAAGCATTTCCGGTGGATATAAACAAAGCGGATTACGCCATGATATTGCGTATTCCCGGCATCGGGGTAAAATCGGCCAAGCTGATTGTCGTTTCACGCAGTTATGCCCGGCTGAAAGCCGCCGACCTGAAAAAAATAGGTGTGGTGATGAAAAAAGCTCAGTATTTTATTACCTGCAACGAACTGGCGGCTCACAATGTAAACGAAACCTCGCCCGAATACGTTCGCCAATTGCTTACACAAAAGAAATTGCCTAAAGGGAAAGATAATCAAAATCAATTGTCGTTATTTCCCGAATAGGGTTTCGCGATTTTCAATCGCGGACATTTTAAAAACGCGGTTATAAACCGCGAAACCCAAAAACATAATGATAATTTTCCACTACGATAAAACATTCGAAGGCTTGCTCACAGCTGTTTTTGATGCCTATATCCGCAAGACTTTTCCCGATAAATTATTGGGAATTGATGATCTTGAACCGTTATTTGTAGACGAAAGTTACACGGTTATCACGCAGGATGACAAATCCGAACGCGTTTGGAAAGCCCTGGAGAAAAAGACGCAACAAGGCGTTAGAAATATGATAACTTACGTGTGGCTATCGGAATTACCGGGCAGCGACGAACTTATTTTCCGTTATATCCGCAAAACCATTGACAGCAAGCATTCCATTGAACTTAATTTTACCGACGACGATGTGCTTCAAATGCAAAAACTTGCACAGAAAGTAGGTCGCGAAAGAATGCGATTGATAGAATTGGTACGCTTTCAGAAAGCCGCCGACGATATTTTCTTTGCGCCCGTATCGCCCGACCACAACTCGTTGCCACTTACACTTGATCATTTTAAAGACCGTTTTGCCGACCAGAAATGGGTGATTTACGACACCAAACGCAATTACGGCTATTATTACGACCTGAAAACCGTTACCGAAATGACACTCGACAGCACCGGTCTTTTCCCTGAAGGTAAACTGGATGAAAACCTGATGGCTGAAGACGAAAAACTCTATCAGGAACTGTGGAAAGGCTATTTCAAATCAATGACCATCAAAGAACGCATCAACCTGAAACTTCAACGGCAACATCTGCCCAAACGTTATTGGAAGTATTTGACGGAGAAACAGTAAATTATATTCACTTAATCTCAAATGCATCCGCATCTTTCCACACCGGAAATTTCTCACGGTACCGTTGCAGGGGTTCAAGCTGCAAATCGTAAGTTTGAATAAACTTCGCATTTTCGGGGAAATTCAAGATGGTGTTGGCTCTGAAATCAATCAGGGTTGAATGCCCATCGTAGTCAATTCCCAGTCCATCCGTGCCAATCCTGTTCACACCACACACATACGCCTGATTCTCGATGGCCCTTGCCTGCAGTAAAATGTCCCATTCATTGATTCGTTTTTGCGGGAAATTAGCCGGATAGACCAGCAAATCGTATTCGTTATTCTCATTCCGTGACCATACCGGAAAACGCACATCGTAGCAAACCAGCACACAGATATTAAACCCGCAATAATTCACTATCATACGTTTGTCACCGGCTGAAAAATGATTGTGCTCGCCGCCCACTGAAAACAAATGGCGTTTGTCAGCGGTTTCAATGGTTCCGGTTGGGAAAACAAAGAAAGCCCGGTTGTAAATATTGCCGTTTTCGGTGGCAATAAAACTTCCGGTAATAGCCAGATTATATTCTTGCGCCCAACCTTTCAACGTTTGAACGGTTTTGCCATCCATTGTTTCAGCCAATTGGATTTTACCGGTACAAAATCCGGTTGAGAACATTTCGGGCAACACCACCAGATCGGTTTGTCCGGCCAATGCAGCCAGTTGCTCACCTGTTTTTTGAAGGTTTGCAGCTTTGTCAGCCCAGAAAATTGTATCCTGAATTAATGTAATGCGCATATATAAATTGATATTTACTTCGTGTTATTAATTCGCTTCGCTCATGTTATTTGCTCACTTCGTTCGCGATATTGTGTTTACTGCTTACTGCTTACTGTTTACTGTTTACCGACTATAAACTATTATTAAATTTCTCGGGGTGCTTTGCTGTAACATTCTTGTAAAACTCCCTGACTTTAGCCATATCTGCCTTTTCATCTCCCGACGGGTAAATAATTCCGGTAATGCCCATTTCCTTTTTCTTGTAATCTATATAGGCCAGCTGAATGGGTACATTGGCTTTTACGGCGATATGATAAAACCCCATTTTCCATTTTTTAACCAGACTACGTGTGCCTTCAGGAGTAATTGCCACATGAAATTTTTCGTGCCTGGTGAATTCTTCGGCAACCTGATCGGTTACAGACGTACTTTTTGATCGGTCAACGGGAATTCCATCCATCCTGCGAAGCATGCTTCCCAAGGGAAAAAAGAACCACGACTTTTTCATCAGAAATCCTGATTTACGTCCTAACGACCAGTAATATAATTTTCCAATCAGGAAATCCCAATTGCTGGTATGTGGTGCTACACAAATCACACTTTTAGCCGGTTCATCCACAGTTACAATCGCTTTCCATCCGGCAATTTTAAAAATCCAAAGACTTATTTTTTTCATTTAATATAGTTCGCTAATTGAAAATCAGTGCAAAGTTACGGCTTTTTATCGAAGTTCCCGTTGTTGAAAACTATTTTAGGGAGTATTGAATCAAATTGCTAACTTTGCAGATGAAACTGAGATATTAATTGATAGTTGTCTTCGGCGATATTATTTTCAATTCTCAGATTTTTCTTTCATTTCCAAATTAGCATATTGGCACATTAGCACATTAATATGGATCTCCCTTTTCTCAATGAACTCAATGAAAGTCAACGCCGGGCGGTGGAATACACCGACGGAGCATCGCTGGTAATAGCCGGTGCAGGCTCAGGTAAAACACGTGTTTTGACTTACAAAATAGCCTATCTACTCAAAACGGGAATGGCGCCATCGTCTATTCTTGCACTCACTTTTACCAACAAAGCCGCCCGCGAAATGAAAGAGCGTATTGCCGGTATGGTGGGCGAAAAAACAGCGCGGTACCTGTGGATGGGCACTTTTCACTCGGTTTTTTCGCGCATTCTCCGTTCGGAAGCTGAACGGATTGGTTATTCTAAAAACTTTACTATTTACGATTCTGCCGACTCCAAAAGTCTAGTCAAAAGCATAATAAAAGAACTGAAGCTGGACGATAAAATCTATAAACATGGTTTTGTGCAATCGCGCATTTCGTATGCCAAGAATAATTTGATTACGCCTGATGCCTATCTGGCCAATACCGATTTAATTAAAGCCGATAATGCATCGCGTGTTCCATTGATGAATAACATTTACAAAATCTATTGCACCCGTTGCAAGCAAGCCGACGCTATGGATTTTGACGATTTATTGCTTCAGACAAATGTCCTTTTCCGGAATAATCCCGATATTCTTCAAAAATACCAAAATCTGTTCGGTTATATTTTGGTAGATGAGTATCAGGACACCAATTTTGCCCAATACCTGATAGTAAAAAAGCTGGCAGAACAGCATGAGAAAATATGCGTCGTGGGCGACGATGCTCAAAGCATTTATTCCTTCCGCGGTGCCAATATTGATAATATCCTGACATTCAAAAACACCTATCAGAATGCGCAGATTTTCAAACTGGAACAAAACTACCGTTCTACCAAAACCATTGTGAACGCGGCCAACAGCCTGATTGATAAAAATGCACAGCAAATCCGAAAAACGGTTTTCTCCGAAAAAGAAACCGGAAAACCGATAAAAGTATTGAGTGTTTTTACTGATTTTGAAGAAGGCTTTATTGTGGCAAACAATATTTCCGATTTGCGTTTTGCAAATTTCAGGTATCAGGATATTGCCGTTTTGTACCGTACCAACTCGCAATCGCGTGTAATGGAGGAAGCACTTCGAAAACAAGGCATTCCGTACCGGATTTACGGCGGTTTGTCGTTTTATCAACGGAAGGAAATCAAGGATGTAATTGCTTATTGTCGCCTTGTTTGCAATCCAAACGACGAAGAAGCGTTGAAACGGATTATCAATTATCCGGCACGCGGCATTGGCGAAACAACGGTAAATAAAGTGATTGAATGCTCACAACTTCACGCCGTCAGCGCCTGGGAAGTATTGACAGACATGTTGAAATACAACCTGGCCGTGAATGCAGGAACGGCGAATAAATTGGCTCAGTTCCGCTCTATGATTGATGTTTTTGCCGAACAGGTAACAACACAAAATGCATACGATATGGCCAACAGCATCGTAAAAACTACCGGCGTCATTGCCGACACATACACCGACCATTCTCCCGAAAGCATGAGCCGTCAGGAAAACGTGCAGGAATTACTCAAAGCCATTCATGAGTTTTGTGAAACCAAACAAGCAGATGGCGAACCAACCGCTCTCTTACCCGACTTTTTGTCAGAAGTTTCACTGCTCACCGATCAGGATACCGACAAAGAAACGGATAAAGACAAAGTTACATTAATGACGGTTCACTCTGCAAAAGGACTGGAGTTTCGGGCGGTTTTTATTGTGGGAATGGAAGAAGAACTGTTTCCTTCACCTTTTTGCACCCAAAGTGAGCGCGAACTGGAAGAAGAACGACGGTTGTTTTATGTGGCCATCACCCGTGCCGAGGAGTTGTGTTTTATAAGTTTTGCGAAATCACGTTTCAAAAACGGTAAGACGAATTTCTCCAATCCTAGCCGTTTTATCAAAGATATCGACCTGCAATTTCTGGATATGCCTGTGGAAGCAAAACCCAAACAAGCCCGCATCGGCGATTGGGACGACGATATGGAAAGGGAACGAAACCGTTTTCAGTCTTCATTTTCTAAACCGTTTATCCGTGAAAACAGCTTACCGGTTGCACCCAAACGAATGGTAAAATTAAGCAACACGGACGGAGATAAAATTCCCACAGAAAACAGTTCGATTCCTGCCGGTGCTTTTGTAAAACACAACATTTTCGGAATAGGGAAAGTATTGGAAACAAGCATGGTGAATGGCAATGAAAAGGCAGAAATTGACTTTGGCGAAAAAGGAGTGAAATCTTTATTATTGAAATTTGCGAAGTTAGAAGTGCTTAAATAATTAAAGCAACAAATCTGACATTTTTTGTCTTAGCTGTTCATAAATTATATGTTTAATATCGTAAAATTGAAAGAATTAATTTTATCTTTGTATTTCAATCAAACCGGGAAAAAGTATCCGTTATAAAATCAAAAACAACAAAATAAAAATAAATTATGGCAAAAACAACCGCTGAGGAGTTGAAATTTCCAACTTCCGACAAACTGAAAGCATTGCAGCTTGCAATGGATAAAATTGAAAAAGACCACGGCAAAGGCACCATCATGCGTATGGGCGATACCAAGGTGGAAGAAGTTTCGTTCATCTCAACCGGTTCAATCGGTTTGAATGTAGCTTTGGGTGTTGGCGGTTATCCCCGCGGACGCGTGATTGAAATCTATGGACCGGAATCATCCGGTAAAACCACATTGGCCATTCACGCCATTGCCGAAGCCCAAAAAGCCGGAGGTATTGCTGCATTTATTGATGCTGAGCACGCTTTCGACCGTTTTTATGCTGAAAAATTAGGTGTAAATATCGAAGAATTGTTGATTTCGCAACCTGACAACGGTGAACAAGCGCTGGAAGTTGCCGATCAACTAATTCGTTCGTCAGCAGTCGATATCGTGGTAATTGACTCGGTTGCTGCTTTGACTCCAAAAGCTGAGTTGGAAGGCGATATGGGTGATTCAAAAATGGGATTGCAGGCCCGTTTGATGTCTCAAGCCTTACGTAAATTAACTGCCAATATCAATAAAACCAACACAACCTGTATTTTCATCAACCAGTTGCGTGAAAAAATTGGTGTTATGTTCGGAAATCCTGAAACTACAACCGGTGGAAATGCCTTGAAATTCTATGCTTCGGTACGGTTGGATATTCGTCGTATCGGTCAGTTGAAAGACGGTGAAGAAGCTATTGGTAACCAAACCCGCGTGAAAGTGGTGAAAAACAAAGTGGCACCTCCATTCCGCAAAGCAGAATTCGATATTATGTACGGCGAAGGAATTTCTAAAACCGGTGAAATTATTGACTTGGGTGTGGAATACGGCATTATCAAGAAAAGCGGTTCGTGGTACAGTTACGGTGATACCAAACTGGCTCAGGGTCGTGACGGTTCAAAAGCACTGATCAAAGATAATCCGGAATTAGCAGCCGAACTGGAAGCTAAAATCGTGGAAGCTATTCAGAATAAGTAGAAAGTTCATAAAGTTTATAAAGAAAAAAGTTCCAAAATCAGTTTTCATGCTGGTTTTGGAACTTTTTTTAAGCTTTAGAAATTCTCATTTCACACGCTTTACAATCAAATGTCAACTCATATGTCTGATCATTATTCTTCAGAAACAGCGGTTCTTTAAAAGTTGCTTTATAACCTTCCTTCGGGCACCAGCCCATGGTGAATTTGATGCAATGCTTGGTGAACATCAATGGAACACCTTCTTCCGCTTTCACTTCAAATCCGGACATAATTTCTTCCACGCCGTGTTCCGAATAAAATGCTTCAGAAAGTTTATTGGTTACATTTCCAAGGTATGTAAGTTTTTTTGAAGGAAATTCGGCGAGTTGGGCTTCCTTATTCGGTTCACGGATATAGGATTTTTCACGCACAGAATCCAATTCTTCAATTACCAAACGGCGCCACTCGCTTAATTGCGAGGCCGGGAAAAACCACTGTGAACTTATGTCAATCTGAATATCTGCTGCCTCATAGATGGTATTTCCAAGTTTTGAAAGCTGATTTTTAATATTATCATTGACAACTTCCGGTTTTTGTGCCGGCTGCTTATCACAAACTGCTTCGAACACACTCGAAATTCCATCCTCATCAGTCAATTGAATTTCAAAACCAGTTGGAATTTCTTTGAAAAGAATTTCCAATCCTATTTTTCGCTCAGAAGTTTTTCCTTTTAAAATCTTTTCAAAAGCCTGATCCTGATTCCGGTAAAGCATTACTCCTATATCCATTCGTGGCATATCTGCAGGGAAAATCTGTTTTCGGTCTACACGATTTACTCTGAATCCGGTCAAATCGCCCTGTTTATTGATAAAACAAAGTCCATCGCCGTTGTTTAAATCCGTACCGTTATGCATTTCAAAAAAATTACGGCCAATATACGTTACTTTTCCAATCGGTTCACCCAACGATTTTGGTGTATCCGGTTGAATAATATCAGGTTTACGACCGTTTAAAAAGTAATCGGTTGCGCCGCGACGGAAACTTTTTTCAGGATTCGGTTCAAAAAAAATTGTTGTTCTTCCGGCTGAAGCTCGTTTATAATTCGTATTTCCTTCTAAAATTGCATCCAGTTTCTTTCGGTAATAAGCGGTGATATTTTTCACATAATCAACTTCTTTCAATCTTCCTTCAATCTTAAACGAAGTCACACCAGCTTTAATCATTTCTTCCAGCGAATCGGACAAATCCAAATCCTTCAACGAAAGTAAATGTTTATTTTTGACAAGAATATTATCGTCGGCATCAATCAAATGATAGGGCAATCGGCAATATTGGGCACATTGTCCTCTGTTGGCGCTGCGTCCGCAATTAGCCTGACTCATGTAACATTGACCGCTATAACTCACGCACAAAGCTCCATGAACAAAAGCTTCCAGTTCTATATCGGTTTGTTCTGAAATCTCAGAAATTTGTTTTAATGTCAGTTCACGCGCCAAAACCACACGCGTAAAACCTACATCCTTCAAAAACTTCACTTTCTCAATGGTTCGGTTATCGGTTTGTGTGCTGGCATGAAGTGCAATCGGCGGTAAATTCAGTTTCAAAATCCCCATATCCTGAATAATCAATGCATCAGCTCCGGCATTATAAATTTCCCATATCAACTTTTCTGCTTCCGGCAATTGATCATCTGTCAAAATCGTATTTAATGCAACCAATACCTTTACACGAAATTTATGAGCATATTGAACTAATGCAGTGATATCTTCCACCGAATTCCCGGCAGCTGCACGTGCACTAAACTGTGGCGCGCCAATATAAACAGCATCAGCCCCGTGATTGACAGCTACAATCCCACATTCAAGGTTTTTAGCTGGAGAAAGAAGTTCTATATTAATCATTTAATGAATCTTCGTCAAATCGTAAGGAGTTTCCTGATAAACAAAGTAGTTCAACCAGTTGGTGAATAACAGGTTGGCATGACTACGCCAACGAACAACCGGTTCGTTATTCGGGTCGTCGTTCAGGTAATAGTTTTTCGGCATGTTGATTGGTAAACCCTTCGCCAAATCACGTTTATATTCTGTATCCAGCGTATTCGGAGAATATTCTGAATGCCCGGTAATAAAGAATTCACGGCCATTACGTGCCATTACCATGTAAACACCGGATTCAGGTGATTCGGAAAGTAATGTCAATTCGTGTACCTGACGTATATCTTCAGCGCGAACTTCGGTATGACGGCTGTGGGGGACGTAAAAAACATCATCAAAACCACGAAAAATCGGATTGTGTTCTTCAAATTTCATATGTTCAAAAACACCAAACATTTTGGCATCCAGCGGATATTTCGGAACGCCATAATAATGATACATGCCGGCTTGGGCCGCCCAACAGATAAAAAAAGTGGAAGTAACATGTGTTTTGGCCCAATCAAAAATTTTGGTCAGTTCCGACCAGTAAGTAACTTCTTCAAATTCAAGAAGCTCAACCGGCGCACCGGTAATGATCATTCCATCGTAATTACTTTTGCTTATTTCGTCAAATGTTTTGTAGAAAGTCATTAAATGTTCAATCGGTGTGTTTTTGGAAGTATGGCTTTCCATGTGCAAAAAATCAATTTCCATCTGCAATGGTGAATTTGAAAGCAAGCGAATCAAATCGGTTTCAGTAGTGATTTTTACAGGCATTAGATTCAAAATCACAATCTTAAGCGGACGAATCTCCTGATTCGAAGCACGTTCCGAATCCATAA